>CAYWCH010000094.1:0-5652 GCA_964456715.1 uncultured Anaerolinea sp.
CGTTCGTTCCTGCGCCTGGCCGCCGACCAGGGTAACCGCGGATCGTTCACGCCAGGTTTCACCCTGCAGTTTTACAGGGAGTTGTTCGTCAACTCCAGCCAATCGATCTTCTACGTGCCCCCGGTCAGTGCTGCCCTCAACTCGCTGGGTTTTGCCCTGCTCACCGTGGCTTTTGCTCTCGTGCTCGGAACCCTGACCGTCTACGCCATGCTGCATAATAATCGCATGAAGCGCTGGCTGGATGCCTTGATCACCCTACCGCTCGGCGCCTCGGCGGTGACGCTCGGGCTTGGATTCATTATCACCTTCAACCGCGCGCCCCTGGACGTGAGGCACTTTCCACTGCTCATCCCCATCGCGCACGCCCTGGTGGCCACGCCGTTTGTGGTGCGCACCCTGCAGCCGGCGCTCAACTCCATTCCCGGTTCATTACGCCAGGCTGCCGGAGTGCTGGGTGCCTCTCCTCTCAATATCTGGCGCAAGGTGGATCTGCCCCTGCTTAAGCGTCCGCTGCTGGTAGCGGCGATCTTCGCGTTCACCATCTCACTGGGAGAGTTCGGCGCGACTTCTTTCCTGGCCCGCCCCGAAACACCAACCCTGCCGGTGGCCATTTACCGCTACATTTCCATGCCAGGCGAGTTGAACTACGGGCAGGCGCTGGCCATGTCCACCCTGCTGTTGGCCTTGTGCGGTCTCTCGATCTATTTGCTTGAAAAATTGCAGCCCGAAGGATTGAACGAGATATGAACAAACTGGAGCTTCGCAACATCCAAAAAGAATACGAAGGCAGTCCCCTGCTTAAAGGGATCTCGTTTGAGGTAAACACCGGCGAGGTGCTGTGCCTGCTGGGGCGCTCCGGCAGCGGCAAGAGCACGCTGCTGCGTATCATCGCCGGCATCGAAGATTGCGAAGGCGGACAGGTGTTGTGGAACGGGGAAGACATGAGCACCGTCCCCACCCATCTGCGCCGCTTTGGGTTGATGTTCCAGGATTACGCGCTCTTCCCGCATCTGAACGTGCATGACAACGTTGCGTTCGGGTTGCGGATGCAGGGCGAGCAAAAAGAGTCAATCGAGAGCAAAGTAGCAACCGCGCTGGAGCGGGTGAATCTGGCCGGCTTTGCCGGGCGCAGTGTCTCCGACCTTTCGGGCGGAGAGCAGCAGCGGGTAGCGCTGGCGCGCGCGCTGGCTCCCGAGCCGCGCTTGCTGATGCTGGATGAACCCCTGGCCGCCCTGGACCGCGCCCTGCGCGCCCAGTTGCAGGAGGAACTGCGCCAGGTGCTGCACCGGGCAGGTATCCCGGCCATTTACGTCACCCACGACCAGGACGAAGCCCTGGCGCTCGGCGACCGAATTGCCCTGCTCAACGAGGGCGAGATCGTCCAGATCGGTAGACCAGAGGAGGTCTACCGCCGTCCGCGCAACGAATGGGTGGCCCGCTTTCTGGGCATGGAGAATATATTTCCGGGGCAGGTGGCGCGGCTTGATCCGCTCACCGTCTCGACCGGGTTCGGAGAGCTGGAGGTAGGCAATCGCCCGGAGGAGCCGTTGACCATTGGTCAACCTGTCAAGGTCGTGCTCCTCTCCATGGATACAGAAATTGCCGATGCAGCGGAGAACAGCGTATCACTGACCGTCACCGAGTCCGTTTTCAAGGGAGATCATTACCGCACCAGTGGAAAAAACGAGAGGGGTGAAATAATGGTGGTAAATCTTAACTCCAAACCTCATTCAAATGAAAAAATTACTGTGCACCTTGAAAAAGAGTACATGTATTGTTTGAAATAGTAACCTTGTAGGGGCACAGCATGCTGTGCCCCTACCCTGTCTACATGAGGAAAAATTTCATCTCAATCGTAAATACGAATCCCCTTGGAGTACAAGGGGATTCATTTTGACAAATAAATTTATCCCGGCTTCTCGCCGGTGTCCTTTTCCTTGAACAGAAGCCTCGCGATGAGGATGGTAACGATGATCACGACGATGCAGGCAGCGATGATGGGCAGCGCGACCGAAAGTATCGAAACAACCGTCGAGGTGGCGTCTTCGGCGATGCTGACGGGTACGTTCCCCACACCACCTGTGACGGCAGTGACGGCCGGACGAACCGCCAGCGATTTAACCGCATGAACTCCACCGGCAACGAACAACCCAGCAATCATGCCGACCACAGGGTCGACATTTGCCAGGTTCGAGGCACTGGCGGCAAACACGATGGCGCCGGCAGTCGGTCGGATAAAGCTCTGGATCACGTCATTCACGTGATTGACCGCCGGTACCTTGTCGGCCACGATCTCGATCACGCATAAAAAGATCAAAACTCCGAGCACCCACCAGGAAGTCATCGTATCCCAGGGGGATTTCAGCGTGATCAGTTTGGTGTACTTCGCCAGCAACCCTACGACAAGCAGCGGGATATAAGCGTTCAAACCCGCGCTGGCTGACAACCCAAAAGCCGAAAATATATTGATAATCTCCATCATCCTCTCCAAAACTAATTTAGAACTGGATCCCTGCCCATGTACCCATGAGTTTGAATCGAAGCAAATCCAACAATCCGATCTGCACAAACGCGGTCAGGCATCCTAAAGCTATATACGTAATCCGTTGGCTGTAGTTTCGTATCGCAGCCTCTTTTTTCAAAATTAATATCCATAGTAAAGTGTACACGATTGTGATCAAAACCGGAACGGCGAATGTTGAGAGCGCTGCGACCGGATAATACATCCACGCCGGTGCGTAAATGATAAGGGGAACCGCCGCGGCCTCTGCCAGGAGAACGGGCAGGAATTGACTCCAACTTTGCAGGCCAGCGCCTCCGGATGAACCAGTTTGCATGATCTGCCGCCACAGCGGAACGAGGATCGCAGCCAGCACGACTCCCATGCCCAACCCGGTGACCAGACGTAATTCGTTCGATGGCGGGTACAGGGCACGGCTAAAAAGCGTGTCCACGCCGGAATTGATGCCATCCACCGCGAAAATGAGGACAAGGAAACCGATCACCAGCTTGAAGGCGAGTTTTGGATACCCGTTGTTCCTGGTACTTCGTCCAAAACCGATCAAACCGAACAGGCAGCCCAGGAACATACCCGTGCAGCGCGCGCATAAAGGCAACAGCTTTCCACCGATTTGCAACCGGTGATGCGGATTGCCATGACAGACCGAATCGGCCAATGCCAGCAATTTACCGTCAAAACCCGGCGGTGTCAGCACCAGCCAGACTGCAATGACAGCCAATGCAGCCAATAAGACCACTACCGGCCGGATCACTTCGGTTGGAACCTTGCTTTTTATCTCCGACCATCGCATGGCTTGATTATATAATGAAGAATCCGGATGCAGAAGGATTCGACAAATTTTGAACAAACCTTGTACAAGGTATTGACTTTCATACCACCCTGTGTTTTACTTAATGTATAACTGATCATCACTGTTCCGTTGCTATCCTAACGATGAGGAGGTGGTGTCTACGATGTGTAGTAATTTTAATCACAGCGCTGCGGCATCCCTCCTCGCGATAATGTAGGGAAGCCGCAGCGCCAAACCACCGAAAGCCGTCAATAGACGGCTTTCGGCCTTAATGGGGCGAAAAGCATTTTCAGAAACCAGTGATACATCATGCTTCGGTCGAAGGAATTGAGGTATTGGCGCAGAGACCGAAGAAATCCGGGCTGCATATCGGCGAAAAGTTGATCCTTGTCGATAAGCCAATCATCGAATACCGCAGTATGCGCCAAAAACTGCAAAAAGCAGCAGGGCAGCAGGCTGATTATCTATTATTATTCTTTGCAGATTTGAGGGGGATCAAAGCAAGGATGGCCTCGATGGTCTGATGCAAAGACGGACCGAGATATACCCCGTCCACCCTGCCGATCAACTCCTGGTTGAATATAAAGGCCGAACCCCCAAAACCGAAAACCGGGGGCTGTTTGCATTTGCTCAGTAAAGCCGAAAAACCTGCCAATGCAATGGCCGATTCCTTCAAGGTCGCTGAAAGGATCATCAACCTGGGCGTGTCTTCGCAGATGAACTCTGCCAGGTCATCCAGAGGGATATCCGGGCCAAGGTACTCCACCCGGTAACCGGCATTCCGCAGCAGGATGGCCAGCATCAATGGCCCGATGACATGCAGCTCATCCGGCGCGCAGCCGATCATCACATACGGCGCGGCGGCATGGGTGGGCATCGATTGAAATATGGCCAATAATCGCGAAAGGATGAAATTACTGGCGAAATGTTCCGTGGCCACCCTGATTTCGCCCCTGGCCCATCGTTCTCCCACTTCCACCAACACCGGAGCCAGTACGCTCTCAAAAAGCACGGTCAGGGTAAAGCTTCCCAGGGCATCTTCAAAAACCAATGCAGCCGATTTCTCATCGTGGCTCAGCAAATCTTGCAGCAGACGTTGAACAGCGGTTTCTATGCTGATCCGGCCCGCCTGCCCGGAAGGGATAGGCGCACAGTCAGATGCAACCGCTTCCGGCATTAATCCGGCTTTCTTCAACTGCTGCAGCTCTGCCACGACTGAGCTGATGGACAAACCCGATTCAACGCGTGTCCGCGCCCAGATCAGCAGAGCAATATCCCGTTCGCTGTAAAGACGATATCCATTGACCGCCCGTTTGGGGGTTGCCAGGTCGTAACGCCTTTCCCATGCACGGATTGTCACAGAGTGGATTTCGGTCTTCTCCGAAACCGACTTGATGTTATACCTGGGCTCGTCTGAAAATTCCGCGATCGTAACCATATATCCCACCGCAAATAGGATTTCAAAAGATTATACAACCTTTTACAACGATTTCAACAATATAATTTAGTGGATTTTTCAAAGGGTGGGAATATAATAAACCTACCGGAGGAACACCATGACATCAGTAAAAGAACGGTTTTTGAAATACATCAAGATCGATACCCAGTCGGACATGAACTCGCAGGCTGTGCCAACGACGAAAAAACAGTTCGACCTGGCAAAAGTGCTGCTTGAGGAATTGCAGGCGCTCGGCCTTAAGGATGCCAGTCTGGACGAAAATTGCTACGTGATGGCCACCCTGCCAGCCAACACTGACAAGAAACTGCCGGTGATCGGTTTCATCGCCCACATGGACACCAGCCCCGAGGTGAGCGGCGCGAACGTCAAGCCGCAAATCATCGAAAAATACGACGGCAAGGACCTGCTCCTGAACAAGGAGCTCGACATGCATGTGACCATCAAGGAATTCCCCGAACTGGAAAAATACATCGGCCAGGAGATGATCTTCAGCGACGGCACCACCCTGCTCGGCGCTGACGATAAAGCCGGCATCGCCATGATCATGGGCGCGCTCGAAAAGATGATCAACGATCCCTCGATCAAGCACGGCACCATCAAAGTTGGCTTCACCCCCGACGAAGAGGTCGGCGAAGGCGCGACCCATTTCGACGTTAAAAAATTCGGCGCCGATTTTGCCTACACCATCGATGGCGGCGAGGTGGGTGAACTCGAATATGAAACCTTCAATGCTGCCGAGGCGCGCATTACGATCCATGGCAAGAGCGTTCACCCCGGATCGGCCAAAAGCAAAATGGTTAACGCCATCCACGTGGCGACCGAATTCGACGACATCCTGCCCGCGCAGGAGTCCGCCCCCGCCATGCTGACCGCTCTTGACTC
>CAYWCH010000094.1:5662-8744 GCA_964456715.1 uncultured Anaerolinea sp.
CTGCTGAGCTTCGAAGCCGATATTGAAACTGCCAAGATGATCTATATCATCCGCGATCACAGCCATACTATCTTCGAAAAACGCAAGGAGCTGATACTGAAAGCTGCCGCTCTCATTAACGAACGCTACGGCGCCGGCACCCTCGAAATGGAGATGAAGGACCAGTATTACAATATGCGCGAAAAGATCGAACCGGTCTTCCACATCATCGAGCTGGCTCAGGCTGCGTTTGCCGAACTGGGCATCACCCCCATCACCATCCCGGTGCGCGGCGGCACAGATGGTTCACGCCTCTCATACATGGGGCTGCCCTGCCCCAACCTGTTTACCGGCGGCATGTTCGCCCACGGACGCTATGAATGTGTCCCGACCGCTGCGCTTGAAAAAGGCGTTGAGATGATTGCCAAGATCGCTGAAATGGCAGTTAAGCGCTACTAATTTCAGATAAAAAAAGCAGATCCCCGTGTTTCTGAACTTGAAACCGGGGATTTTTTGTTAAACCCGGCTCCTGAAAATTCAGGAGTCGGTTTAGTGTCAATTACTGAGCCTGGACTTCCTTTTTGCCAGCCACTCGTTCAACACCAGTGAAAGCACCACGATACTACCACCAATGATGAGATTAATCAGGTTGGTTTTCTCACCAAACACCAACAGCGAGACCAATATTGAAAGAGGGACCTTTAAGTCATTAAAGATCGCCAGCGCTCCGGTGTTCACCTTGCGGGCACCCAGATTCCATAAGAAGAAACAGATTCCGGAGGCAAAGATGCCCAGGTACACAAGCGTCCAGAATTGCGACGGGGTGACCCTAATGCTGTTGAGCGGCACAAAGATCAGCGTCGCCAGCGCGGTGATCGCGGCAGCGCCGAGGTAAAGCACCCCGAAAACATCCCGGTCTTTTAACCCTTCCACCCTGCTCATCACCTTGCGGTAATAAACCTGCCCAAAGGCGAAGGCCAGGTTGGAAACCTGCACCAGCAGGAAACCCAGCCAGATGGAGGAGGATAACGCCTGCCCCGATTTCACCACCCAGGTACCCGCCACGGCCAGCGCGGCGGTGAGAAGATACAACATGTTGAACTTCTTCTCGAGGGCGTCATCGATCAGCGCCACATAGATGGGTGTGAAAACCGTGAAGAGAGCCACTTCATACGCCTGCAGGTAGCGGAAAGCAGCAATATAGGCAATGTACATGATGCCGAATTGGACTATCCCGGCCAGGGCAAGTTTCCACCCCAGTTTGAAGCCAACCTTCTTGAACTTGACGAAGGGGAGAAAAACCAGCAGCGCGAAAGCCATACGCGCAAGCGAGACGAAATTCGAATCGATCCCGGTCAGATTGGTTTTGATCAATCCGAAGGAAAATGCCCACGCCAGCGAAACCAGAAGCAGCCAACCCATGTTTACCTCAATTGCTATGCGTTTTCAAAAGGTCGAACGACCGTTTATGCAGATGGTTTGAACGAAAAAATGGGGCCTTTCAGGAATATGATCGTCCCCACGCAGATCACCGGCAAAGCGGCTGCCCCCAACAGCACGGGTGTGAATGAACCATCAGGTTGCCGAATAAGAATACAGCCAGTGCAACCCAGCGGTAGGGATAAAGCCGGTACTCTTGTTCTTTTGGCATGATTTGACACTCTTTTCAAGAAATGGGGTTTAGTGATTTTACCACTCGCTTAAAGCAAACCCCGCTGGTTATGTATAGTTGCATCGCCTCAGTTGCTACTAATTCCGGACTGTTAATCCCGGAAGTTATATAACTTCCGCAGTCCCGGCGGGTACAGCCGGGCATGCCTGGGCTATAATCTAAAATATAAATATTGAAAATCACAGGTGAACCCATGAATGAAATCCAACAAGCTAAAGAAACGGTTGTCGAAATCTGCAAGAAACTGATCGAGAAAGGAATTTTGATGGGAACCGGCGGCAACGTGTCGGTGCGCGTGCTAGGGCAGCAGGCCTTCGCCATCACCCGCAGCAATTACGACTACTCCAAGATGACCCCGGACGATATCTGTGTGTTGGGCTGGGACATGTCGGTGATCGAAAGCAAATTCAAGGCCTCAGTGGAGAGCGGCATGCACGCAGCCATCTACTCAAAACGGGCCGATACGAACTGCGTCATCCACACCCACCAGGTGTACGCCAGCGCGCTTGCCATCACTAATACCCCCATCCCGGCACTCTACGACGAGCAGGTGCGCTTCCTGGGTCGCTCGGTCGAAATCGTCGATTACGCCCCCTCCGGGACGCCGTTCCTGAAGAACAGCGTTGCCAAACGCCTGAGCAACAACGCCAACGCTTACATCATGCAGAACCACGGCGCGCTGCTGCTCGGCCCTGACCCCGACCGCACGATCTTCAACGTGCAACTCCTGGAAAAATGTGCCATCACCTACATCCTGGCATTGTGCACGGAGAAGAAGGTCACCAAGGTGCCCGAAGTGTTCCGCGAGCTGGCGTTCGCCATGCTGCGCAAGGACGAGAAGAAAGCGGCAGATCTGACCCGGATCAAATAATCTGAGTAAAAATTAAACCCGTAGGGGCGCAGCGACTCTGCGCCCCTACCTATTTACATCAGAATAGCAATTTATCCGTTCAATCGCTTGTAAATATCTTTCGTCTGACCGTAATACTTTACGAATTCACCGAAAATCTTGTCATAGATCGCGCGATTTTTGGGATCGGGGGTGTAGATGTTCTCAAATTCCACCCGACCAGCCAACTCCTCAAACTTAAGCATACCCAACGCTTCGGCAGCAATGAAGGCCGCACCTTTGGCGTTGACCTCGATGGGGTCCTTAACCTGACGGATGGTCACGTTCATCACATCGGCAAAGATCTGGCACCAAACGCGCGATTTGGCGCCGCCGCCGACGAAGTTGAGCGCTTCGATCTTGCGCCCCAGGAACTTCTCAGCCGGGTTCAGCATCCAGCGCGTATTCAGCGCCACACCCTCTAGCACGGCACGGATGATGTCTTCCCGCGAGTTCTCGAGAGAGAGGTTTATGATCGACGCGCGCACGGTGCTGTCTTCGATGGGCGAGCGCTCACCGAAAAGCCAGGGAGTGTACATCAC
>CAYWCH010000094.1:8754-9003 GCA_964456715.1 uncultured Anaerolinea sp.
GCCGGCCGGTACGCGCTCGGCGATACGGTCCATGATGCGATAAACATCGGGGACGTGTTCTTCTTGCAGCAATTCGTCTTTGTGATAGAGGATCTTGTCACGCAGGTAATTCAGGTTGCCCCCCGCGGTGGTTTGCATGATGATCATCAGGTATTTACCGGGGATGGCGCAGGGCACGGAGGCCAGCGAACTGGTGAGATCCGTTTTCTTGAACGGTACATGGGTGGCTATCCATGAGGAAGTCCCAAT
>CAYWCH010000095.1:0-1255 GCA_964456715.1 uncultured Anaerolinea sp.
GAGACCAGGAGCGAAATTCATGAGATCCTCGCCCGCGAAGGGCTGGATGAAGGCGAACCAGTGGTCACCCTCGGGCGCGAAATCCGCACTGAAGGACGCACGGTGGCACGGGTCAACGGCAGGAGCGTGAATGTCGGGCTTTTAAAGGAATTGGGTTTGTATTTGGTGGACATTCACGGTCAGGCGGAACACCTGTCTTTGCTGGATGTCCATTCACATTTGGGATTTCTCGATCGGTTCGCGAAGGATGAAGCTGAACTGGCCGACTACCGCACGAGATACCAGACTCTCACGAAGATACGCAAGGAATTGGACGAGATCAAGCAGATCGAACAGGAAGCCGCCAAGCGAACGGAGTTGCTCACTTTCCAGGCACAAGAAATCGAAGCTGCCGCGCTTAAAGACGGCGAAGACACGGATTTGGAACAGGAACGCAGCCGGTTGGCAAACGCGGAGAGCCTCTCCGCATCGGCGCAGCAGGCACTCCTATTGCTGGATGAAGGAAATCCTGAGTCTCCGGCTATCACCGATCTGTTGGGGCAGGTGGTGCAATTGTTGAGTTCGCTTTCACGGATCGACTCCAGCCGCCAGACCTTATACGAACAGGCTGACTCGGCTGCCGCACAGATCAGTGAGATCAGCCGCGATCTGCGCGGGTATCTTGACGAGATCGAATTCAACCCCCACCGCCTGGAACAGGTGGAAAACCGTCTGGAATTGATCCACCAACTCAAGCGGAAATATGGCGGCACCATGCCACAGGTAATCGAGTTTGGACAAAACGCGAAAAACCAGTTGGATTCGATCGTCCATGCCAAAGAGCGGATCGATGAACTAACCATTGAACTGGAACAAGCTGAAACAGCTCTGGCTGAAGCGGCTGAAACGCTCTCGGCGAAACGTAAAGTTGCCGGCGAACTGCTGGGTCAAAAGGTGGAACGCGAACTTGACGATCTGAGCATGAAGGGTGCCCGTTTTCAAACTTCGCTGGAGCGCCTGGAAGACGCGACCGGGATCATCCTGCCAGATGGAAAAAAGATCGGGTTCGACAGCACCGGAGTGGATAAGGTTGAATTCATGATCGCACCGAACCCGGGTGAAGGTCTGAAGCCGTTGGTGAAGATCGCGTCTGGTGGTGAGACCTCCCGTTTGATGCTTGCCTTGAAGAATGTTCTGGCCGATGCTGATTACGTTCCAACGTTGATCTTTGATGAGATCGACCAGGGGATTGGCGGCCGGGTGGGCAGCGTGGTGG
>CAYWCH010000095.1:1265-8966 GCA_964456715.1 uncultured Anaerolinea sp.
GATCAGGGAATCGGTGGGCGCATCGGTTTCGTTGTGGGTGAAAAACTCTGGCATTTGGGGGTCAACCATCAGGTAATGTGCGTAACCCACCTTCCGCAATTAGCCAGTTTCGGTGATCAGCATTATCACGTGCGTAAGCTGGTGAACGAAGGTCGTACCATGACGGAAGTTGAAGCGTTGGACGATAACGGTAGAATCGTTGAACTGGCATCGATGTCAGGTTCTGTCAGTGAGTCCAATCTAAATGCGGCACGAGAATTATTGGTTCAGGCAAAACAAAGACAAAAAGAGTTATTGGCCCCATAGGGTTCAATTCAATTACAGGAGTTGAATGGCTTCTGACAAGTTGGTCATTTCTCTTCTGGGCCCTCCAGAGATCAAGGTGGGGAACAAGATCCTGCACATTCGTCGCAGGATGTTTCGCTATCTCATATTTTATTTAGCCTGTCAGAAGACGCCGGTCAGCCGCGAATCATTGTGTGAGATGTTCTGGCCGGATAAGGATGAGGCAATCAGCCGTAAGAACCTTAGGGAGGTCATCAGCAAGATCAGATACGACTTGCCCGTGGATGATCTGATCCTGACCGAAAAAGAATATGTTTCTTTCAACAAAGAGAAAATCGACGTTGATGTATTAAAGTTTGAAGAGACGATCGAATTACTTCGGAAGAACTTGGATCAGGTTTCGATACGAAAGCTGACAGACCAGGTCTACAAATCTGTCCAGGATTCATTGAACCTCTGGCGTGATGAACATTTCCTTGGAGGTGTTTCCACCTCTGCATCAGAACCATTCCAGTTATGGGTTTTACGTACTGCGGAAAACCTACAATACTGGCGCCAGATGATGATCGAATGGCTGGCTGACCGTTGCATTGTTGTTGGCGATCTTGCAGAAGCAGTAAACTGGTTGTCAATGGCCAGAGCCAATGATCCCGGCAATATTGAAATCGATTTGCTGCTGCTTACCTGTTTGCGCGATCTCGGCCTTTGGTCCCGGGCATTGGATTTTTGCGATTTACTCGAAAAGGATTATCCCGGTGGGGGAGAAAAGTCAATTCCACCGTCATTGAACGAATTGATCTCTCACATAAGACAGGACGCGATCAATAATTACGCTCCCCGCCCCCTGACAGCCGTTTCGGAAAAAAGCAATCGAGAATTGTTTGTTGGGCGAAAAGACCAAATTAAATCACTGGATAGTTTTTTGAATCGTGGAGGTTTTCTTCTTCTAAAAGGGGGAATCGGATCAGAAAAAACCACACTCCTAAAAGAGTTTTATGAACATATAGATATCCCTCCGTTTTCTCTTATTTATGAATCCCAACCCGGTGATCAAGCAAAGCCATTCTCGGGGATTATCGAGGGTGTACGCAAGTTGATTCCTCCGGAGAGTTGGGATGATATCGATCCAGATAGTC
Organism: uncultured Anaerolinea sp.; assembly: GCA_964456715.1. Taxonomy (GTDB): domain Bacteria; phylum Chloroflexota; class Anaerolineae; order Anaerolineales; family Anaerolineaceae; genus UBA6107. Next base: position 2,687 of record CAYWCH010000095.1, read on the forward strand.
GTGAATTGCTGAAGGGACTCTTTTCGGAGGTCAACGATTTCAGAGTTGATCCGGCCGTGTCAATTGGCGCGACTAATGAGCAGAGAATGATCGCAAAGGCTTTCTCTGATCTTGTATCGAAAGCCAATCGAAAAAAGAGGGGTTTGCTGATCATTGATAACGCGCAATGGTTGGATGAACAATCAATGGATACCATTGTCTATATGTACGACCACATGACACCTCAAAAAACCGGTGCCGTCATTTTTTCGTTTCGTGACGATATGCCTGAGTTTGAGGTGGAAAACTCCTTGATAAAAAAGGTCAGCCATCGTTTTTACCAGATCATGCCAATCGATCCATTTGGAAAAGAAGAAGTGGCAGAGATATACATAAGGGAGTTTGGACGAGAATGTTCTGCTGATCTGATTGACCAGTTACTCAGATTAAGTGGAGGAAACCCGCGTCTTTTACAGTCCATGTTGGATACGATCAGACAAAAGAATCTGGCAGCGGATGATCGCATTTTAAACGCAAAGGAATTCATCACCCCCGAGATGGTCAGGGTGATCAAGGAAATTCTTGAACCCATTAACGATGAAGCAAGATCCATCCTGATGAGTCTGGCGATCCTGAATGAACCTTTCGGCCCGATGATGATCGAAAAGATGACCGGGTTACCCGGGCATGCGTTACTCGAAAAAATCCGGCTATTGGAGAAGCGTCGAATCCTTTCCTGGTCCAGTAACGAGGACGAGGTTGTCAGGTATTGGTTTACGTACGGAATCATTGCGGATTATTTTGTGAACTCCATTGATCCGATGGAAAAACGTTTGCTGCACCTAAAAGCTGCAGAAATGATCATCGAATGCGAAGGAAATGGCGATCCTCAAGCTTCTCAACTTGCATGGCATTTCCAGGAATCCGGACAGTATCGGGAAGCCTTGGATTATTGGATCACGGCGGGGACGTTTGAGAAGGAGAGACTGAACAAAGCCGTGGCCTACAAGTTCTATCAAAATGCCATGACGTTGATCAAGCGCCTGGGGAATGAAGCCAGTTCTGAGGAAATCTATCGGTTGGTGAACGATTGGGGTGACCTGGCAATGCAAACCGATGATCTGACAACCTTTACCAATTTGAATTCTATTTGTCTGCGCGCAGGTGAGACGAGGAACGATTCACGATTGATCGGTTTTGGGAAAAGCGGATTAGGGTGGGTGGCACACTCCAGAGGGTATTTGGACCTGGCTGAAAATTTCCTGACCCAGGCGATCGATATCTTCATAATGATCGACGATAAGATCAGCCTGATGGACGCCTATTTCCGGCTGGGAACGATTTATTTTATTCAACAAAACTTCAACAGGGTCATTACTCAATACGACGAGGTATTAAAAATTTCCCTCACGATGCATAGCAGTAATGCCATGTCTTTTTACAAAAAAGCCGCGGCATTTTTGGCATTTGCCAATTGCATTACGGGGCATTTGCAACGTGCAAGATTCATTATCGATCAGGGTGCCGTCATGGCGCAGACGCTTGGGGAGGAGAATTACTCAATCCAACTTAAAGCCGCCGAAGCAATCCTGCATTATTATGCGGGTGATCTGGAAACCGCACATCAAAAAATCGAAGCAGTACTACCCTCGGTAGTTTCTTTCAAGTTGGATTGGTGGACGGCGACCCTTTTGACTACTTTGGGTCAAACCGCGATGGAGGAAGGTAACCTGACAGTTTGTTGGAAAACCGGAGAAGCGATGGCCAGAGTACAAAGCCTGATGATCGACTCTGGCTGGGGGCAATACTATGAACGCTATTTGCGAGGAGAGCTCCTGCTTAATCTGGGCGACCTCGAAAATGCAGAGGTCTATTATCGATCCAACCTTGAAAATCCCCCCGATAAATTCCTCTATTGGGTCTCCAAACTGGGAGTTGCCAAGGTGGAAATGCGGCAGAAAAAATTCAAGTCGTGTAAACGAATTCTGGACACCTTGATCCAAGACACGACCGACAGTGGTTTTGATTTGATCTTGCAGGGAGCCAAAGCGGAGATGCTGCGCCTCACCTTGATGCAAAAAGACCCACAGGCGTTTGTTCGGGTATTCAACCGCCATGGATCATCCATAAACCAGAGCGAATATAAAGGCATAAGAATTCTAGCTGCTTTACTTGAAGGACAGGGAAGTATGCTGCAGGGAAAACTTCATGACGCAATAACCAAACTATCCCAGGCAAGGGATGCTGCAAGGGAGAGTAATTTTTTATGGATACATCTTGAGGCGCTGCGATCATTGATTGAAGCCGGTGCAGATCTGGAAGAGAGCAGGAAAGAAGCCAGACGGATGATCAAGCAGGTTGAATTTGGTTGTGAGATACCCGAATTAAATAACGGGTTGGAAAACCTCAAGAAACTATGGTATATTGAAATATAATGTCAACATTATGTCAATGTTTTTAATGTATATATATTCAGATTGCCATTAAAACACGTGTTCAGGCACCAGGGAGCCTGAACAAAAAAGGTCGACAGCTTCGCGGGGAGTGATACTGTCGACCTTTGTTTAACCCAGTAATCGATTAAAAGTGTACGATCGTGACTCCGTCACCGCCCTCGTTTTCGGCGCCGTCTTCGAAGCCGGATACGTTTGAGTTGCCGCGCAGGGTTTCGCGAATCACCTGGCGCAGCCGGCCTGTGCCTTTGCCGTGAATGATCCTCACGAATGGCATGCCCACGACGATGGCATTGTCGAGATAGCGGTCAAGCATGTCCAGCGCATCTTCCGCGCGCTGGCCGCGCAGATCGATCTCCATGGATGGCGGCGTCTGGAAAACTTCCTTATGGGGCGTTTCTTCCGTCGTCTGGAGTCGACGCTTCCTTGTTGCTGTAGTTTTGGTGACGGGTTCAAGCGAAGGTTTCACCGGTCCAAGGTCGGCCTGTTTCACCCGCAAGCGCAGGTTGCCGGCCAGGATTTCTGCATCTTCCAAACCGACCGCGGTCACAACCCCTTCCAGGTCCATGGAGCGAACCCTGGCTTTCTTCCCCACCTCAGGACTGAAGTCTGAACTCGCTGTTTTGAGAACTGATGCTTTGGGCGGTTTCTTGATCGTATGCTCCACCTTCTCGACGCGATTCTGGACGGTTTTTATATCGTCTACCGGCTTCCTGGCTCTCAACAGACTGCGGCGGATCTCATCCATCTCCTTGCGCAGGAGAGCAAGTTCGTTCTCCGCGTCCAGGCGGGAATTTTCGAGCGCTTTTTGGCGTTCTTCTTCGATGCGGCTCAATTTATCGGACAGTTCCTGCTTCAGGTTCATCGCGATCGAACGGTCATGGTCGGCAGCGGAACGAGCCTTGCGGGCTACTTCACGCTGGAAGTGAATTTCCTTCAGCAGATCTTCGGTCTTCAGATCATTGGGGTCGAGCATGTTTTTGGCGGACTCCAGAATCTCGTCAGGCAGGTGAAGGCGCTTGGCGATCGCCAGCGCATTCGAGCGGCCCGGAATGCCGATGGTCAGGTGATAGGTGGGGCGCAATGATTTGAGATCGAATTCCATGCTGGCGTTAACCGCCCCGGCGGTGGCATATGCCAGCGCTTTGAGTTCAGGGTAATGGGTGGCGATCATACATGGGATGCGTTTTTCAATCAGGAACAACATAATGGCCCGGGCAATGGCAGAACCTTCCTGCGGATCAGTGCCGGCACCCAGTTCGTCGAGCAGGACAAGGGTTTTGGATCTCGCGCCATTCAGGATGCGCACGATGTTGGTGATATGCCCCGAAAAAGTGGACAGCGATTGTTCGATGGATTGTTCATCCCCGATATCGGCGAAAATATCCTCAAAAAAGCTCAATTCGGAACCCGATTGGGCAGGGATATGCAGCCCGCTCTGCGCCATTACAACCATCAGGCCGACAGTCTTCAAGGAGACAGTTTTTCCGCCGGTGTTTGGGCCGGTGATGATGACCGCGAAGGTTTCAGCGTCCAGGTTGATATCAATGGGGACCACAGTTTCCTGATCCAGCAGCGGATGGCGCGCCTTCAGCAGTTTGATCGTCGTGCCGGGGTGATGCAATTTCGCGGGCGGGTGGATGGGTTTCAAGATCGGTTCGTTGGCTTTCAGGTCGATGCTATATTTGGCACACATCAGGGCAAGGTCAAACTCAGCCAGCGCGTTAACGATGATCTTGATCAACTCGGCTTCTTCGCCAACCTTCGCTGAAAGCTCGGCCAGAATTCGGCGCACTTCATCCCGTTCTTCCAATTGCAGTTCATGCCAGCGGTTGTTTAATTCAACTATCGCTACCGGCTCAACGAAGAGGGTGGCGCCGGACGATGATTGATCGTGGACGATTGATTTCATCTTGTTCTTGAACTCGGCGCGGATGGGGATGACGTACCGCCCATTGCGCAGGGTGATGATGGGGTCCTGCAGCATTGATTGGGTGGCCGGGTCGCCGATCATGCGCTCCAATTTGCTTTTCAACCGATCGTGTGAAACCTTCATTTCAGAGCGGATCGAGCTCAGTTTGGATGAAGCTGAATCGAGCACTTCGGCATGCTCCGAAATGCAGCGCGAGATCGCCTCGATGATCCCCACCGGCGGCTGTAAATGCCGGGTGATTTCCAACAAGGTCGGAACCTTGCCTTCCAGCTTTTCCATGGAACGGTAAAGCCGGCGTGAAGAAACGAGCGTGCCGCTCACCGACAGCAATTCGTGTTCGGTCAACACGCCGCCGCGCCAGGCAACCTCAGTCAACGGGCGAATGTCGTTCACACCGCCCACGCCAACATCGGCATTGATGCTCAAGAGCAGACTGGCTTCACTGGTGCGTTTTTGCCGCGCCAGGGCTTCGTTCATAGTTCCGGCAGGGGTGAGTTGATGCGCCAATTCGATCGAAGCACTGAAAGCGCCATAACCGGCCAGTTTTTCGACCACTTTATGAAATTCAAGCATGCGAAGGGTTTTGTCGTCCATATGGGCGAGTTTACCACAGCTTGCCAAAAGCCAATACAGGGTTGGGGGTGCGAACTGCCGGTATATAATATTCATGAGGCGATATGATATCCGTTTCTTCGGTTCTTGATCATCTGACGGTCGAATCCAGCCTTTGCGAGGTACTGGAAGATCATTCTGTGCGCTGCCTGGCTTGCGCGCACCGCTGTTTGCTGCACGAGGGTAGACGGGGAATTTGCGGGGTCAGGTTCAATGAGAACGGGAAATTACGCGTTCCATTTGGCTACGTGGCCGGCGCGCAGGTGGACCCGATCGAAAAGAAGCCGTTCGATCATTTTCTGCCCGGCAGCCAGGTGCTGACCTTTGGCATGCTGGGGTGTAATTTTCATTGTTCGTTTTGTCAGAACTGGCACACTTCTCAAGCGCTGCGCGACCCGGCCGCTGCAGGCTCGGTCGAGATGGTCGGCAAGATCTCAGCGGCTGACCTCGTCAAGGCCGCAGTAAAAAATGGAGCGAAAGCGATCGCATCGAGCTACAACGAACCGCTCATCAGCGTGGAATGGGCCGTGGAGGTCTTCAAGCTGGCGCGTGAGGCGGGTCTAAGAACGGCCTGTGTTTCGAACGGTTATGCCAGCCCTGAGGTCTTGAAGTATCTGCAACCCTGGCTGGATGGTTACAAGATCGATCTCAAGAGCATGCAAGACAAGCGCTATCGCGAAATGGGCGGTGTGCTGGCGCATGTGCTGGAGACCATCCAACGGGCACATGAGCTTGGATTATGGGTCGAAGTGGTGACCCTGGTGATCCCCGGCTTCAACGATTCGAATGAAGAACTGTGGGAGACCAGCCGTTTCCTGTGCTCGGTTTCCTCAGACATCCCCTGGCACGTGACGGCTTACCACCCTGATTACAGGATGGACGATGCGCCGTCGACGCCGTCCAAAACTCTGATGAGGGCAGCCGAAATCGGTCAGGAAGCCGGCTTGCGATATGTCTACGCCGGGAATCTGCCGGGCAGGGTGGGGTCGCTGGAAAACACCTACTGCCCGAAATGCAACGAACTGCTAGTCGACCGCAGGGGGTATTGGGTGACAGAAAACCGTATCGGAGAAACGGGGAAGTGCCCCAAATGCGGCATACCCATCCCGGGAGTCTGGGCGTAATCAATATCCCGCGCCGAATTGTTCCACTGAACGGAACTTTCCACCAATTTTTAGCGTTTCTAATGTGAAAATCAATCGCACACTTTGTGCTGCATGGGTGTTCTATATGCATGAATGAAGTGTGACCGTTCAATGAGGTGAGATATGGCATCGGGTATTTATTTTGTCGTTGGCTTCTT
>CAYWCH010000096.1:0-5962 GCA_964456715.1 uncultured Anaerolinea sp.
TTCCGCTTTGAATATCCCCAAAGCTTCCATTCACATCGCTCCGACCGTTTTGGAAGAAAACAAACAGGAGAAAGTATCATGATGCATTTCATAAGATCATTATCTCCTTTTACAATTCCAGAGCAAGTGGACAAGAATGACCAGCTAAAGATCTGGCAGGAAAGGATTCTTCAATCACTCTTCCTGGCAACTGCTGGATTTGGCTTTGTTTTTGCCATGTTATTCATGTCCACAGCGATCCGTACCCAAAATTGGTCTTCTGTCTCTGGTTACCTGGGGCTATTCTTGATCTGCATCACTTTCTACTTGTTGAGGCGGATCGGCTATTGGTTCCGTTCGATCATTGCTCTGGTCGTGGTATTCGCTTTTTCGAACTTTGTTTACTTTCAAAATGGCTGGACTGGTATTTCACTGATCCTGCTTCTTGTGTTTTCATTTCTTTGCACCACCCTGCTCTATCAACGGCCAACACGCATTGGTTTCTTCATCAGCATTACCACGCTGCTTTTCTGGGCAACCTTGCGTCTGACAAATATCATTAAGGGTACAGGTCTCTCATCATCATTAAATTCGCTGGCTATTGATCTTCTAATCGTTCTCCTGGCAGGGTTTACTGTCAATTTTGTTATCAGCTCATTGAAAAATAAATACCTGACCATTTATCGACAGAATCTTGCCATCCAGTCAGAAAAAATGGAGTTGGAAACTGAGTTCAATAATCAAAAATTAACACTTGAGCGTCGTGTAAACCAACTCCGCACCGCCGCTGAAATCAATCGAACGATTTCAGCGATCCTTGATCCTGCAGCGTTGATTCGTCAGGTGGCTGATTCGGTAAAAGAGCGGTTTGACCTCTACTACGTCGGTGTTTTTCTCGTAGATCCACAAAAAGAGTTTGCTGTCCTTCAATATGGCACCGGAGAAGCCGGAAGAAAAATGGTTGCCAATCGTCACCGCCTGGCAGTTGGTGGATACTCAATGATCGGTTGGACAACACAAACCCGCAAGTCCAGAATCGCTCTGGATACCGGCGCTGAAGCAGTTCGATTTGACAATCCCCTTTTGCCTGACACAAAATCTGAATTGGCTCTCCCACTTGCTTCACAAAAGAACCTTTATGGTGCCATGACAATCCAGTCAGATAAACAAAATGCCTTCGATGAAAATGACATCCTCGTACTTCAGACCATTGCAGATAGTCTTGCGATCGTACTGGAAAATGATAATTCGTTCCAGGTCACTCAGAAGGCTCTTGAAGATATCCGCGTGCTGAATAAAGCATATGTTCAGCAGGCCTGGGGTGAGGCTCTGGCCAATTACGGAAATCTCCAGTATTCCTATGAGAATCCACAAGTTCCTGCAGCCAAGAATGAAAGCAAATCTATTAAAAAGGTGCCGCTATACCTTCGTGATGAAGTGATTGGTGAAATTGAGTTGGAAATAACCGGTGATGAAATATCTCAATCACAACTTGAGTTTTTGCAGGCCATCTCCGATCAAACCTCTTCTGCTCTTGAAAATGCCCGTCTGCTTGATGAAACTCAAAGAGCGGCAGCCAAGGAACAGAAGTTGAACGACCTCTCCAGTCAGTTCTCGAGGGCATTAACGATCGAAGAAATCTTAAAATCTGCAGTCATCGAATTTGGTAAGCTGCCTTTAGTTTCTGAAGCATCCATTTCGCTTATTCCACCCGAAGAAATGAATATCAAGCCAATCCTTGATAAATCGGCGAGGTAAAAATGAATCTACTAGAAACCTCTGATTTGTCTTTTGAACAAACCGCCAATCAACCCGAGCCAAAAGAATTGTTGGCTGAAAGAGAATCACTGCTGCAGAATATTCTGAACGGCAGTTTAATCCTGGCCACAATTTTGTTTTTTATCAACCTTTATGGGGCAATTCAAACCCTGGATTATTTCAGGGTTGTCAGCATTGTAGTTGCCTACTCGCTGATGTTCCTGATCACTCTGGTCAAGTCGATACCCTACCATGTTCGCGTATCAATGATTGGTGCCGGTTATTTATTGGTTGGTCTGGTCAGCATGCTTCAATCAGGGATCAATGGTAACAGCCTGCTCTATTTTCTGATCTGCGTACTGATTATCGCTATCCTTGAGCCCAAACTCTATTGGGTTTTCCCAATTTCAGTGATTGCCGTGATCATATCAATCCTGGGATACCTGACCAATCTCGGTGTGATCAATACCGGCAATTTTATTGTTGAAAGTAATTCTCTTGTTTATTGGATTTCGATTAGCGTCAATTTTCTCTTCATTACTTTCTTGTTGTCACTAGCATTATCAAATTTCTTCCACTCGCTTCAGAATTTAATCAGCAAGACAATAAGCAGGAATAATGAACTGGTCATTGAGAATAAGAATATCTCCCAACGGTTGAGCGAATTCGAAAAAATGTCAGACCGCAGGAAATCCAGGTTGGTGACCACCAGGCAGATTTCTCGTGAGTTATCCTCCGAATCTGATCTCGATAAATTACTGCACGATTCGGTTGAATTGATCCGGTCGCAATTGGGTTATTACCACGCCTGTATCTTCCTTTCAGATGACAGGAATGAAAATGCAATTCTCCGCGCAGCCACCGGTGAAGCTGGAAGGCTGATGTTGGAGAGAAAACATCGTATCCGCATCCGTGATGAGGGTATCGTCGGTTTTGTAATCGCCCGCGGTGAACCTCGTACGGCATTTGATGTCTCTGAAGATTCTGTTCACTTGTTGAATCCCACTCTTCCGAATACTCGTTCTGAAATGGCAGTCCCCTTGCGTATCGGCGACCGAATTTTAGGAGCTTTGGATATCCAATCAGATCAAATCGACGCTTTCTCCGAAGAAGATGTTGATGTCCTCCAATCCATTTCTGAGCAGTTGGCTACGGCAATTGATAAGATCACTCAAATTCAATTGCTCAAACAAAAAGTATCTGACCTGGAGGAAGGTTATCGATCGTATACGAGAGGGTTATGGCAAGCTCACCTTAAAGGATCGAAAAAACAATTGAGTTATGTTTACAAACAAGATACGTTGGGAACGGATTACCAAAAATCAGAGACCGCTGAAGATGCCCTGTTGCGTGGCGAACCCATTGTAACAACTCCAGAGACTCCTGAGAATATTGAAGATGTCGAATCAGAAGTTGCCGTTCCCATTACATTGAGGAACCAAACTCTGGGCGTGATGAACATCAAGACCAAAGGTAAAACTGTTCCCGCAGATATGATCGATTTATTGAACAACGCTTCCAACCGTTTGGCTCTGGCACTTGAAAATGCCCGCTTGCTCGAACAGATCCAGGAACGCGCTGAACGTGAGCATCTGGTCAGTGATATCTCGGCCAAGGTTCGTGCCTCAACAGAAATTGATACCATCTTGCGGACAGCAGTATCAGAACTGGGCAAAACGCTTGCGATCGATGAAGTCCGAATCCAATTGAAATCTGGCGAGTAGTTATTTCGGAGGAAATATGTTGTTTTTGAGACCAATAGCATCAAACGATCCGGAAGAGATCCAAATAACGCGCCAAAAACAGCTCAGAAGGTTTATCGCTTCTCTGACGGTGATTTCGTTTGTTTTCTTTATAACCACTTTGTTTATCGCAATTGCTCAAAATCAATGGGCGCTATTCATTTTCTCTGGACTGATGGCGGTCTCTGGCATTATCTGCCTGCTCGCAAACTCATCAGTATGGAATACCTCGGATACCATAAAGCTATTGGCAATTGAATTTTCACTCGAACTGGCTCTGGCCTTCGGGGCTGGTGTTTTCACTTCGTTCAATGGTTTCCCGGTCGCGATTATCGCAATATTACTGGCTTTTATGTTCACGGCATACAACTTTTCAGGCTGGTTGAATGATGTCTTCATCGCAATTGGCTTGATGTCCGCTCTTGCTGGTTTGACAATACAGACCTTATCGCCATTTCCGCAACTTGCCGGCACTTCATATACATATGGTATTGTTGCATTTGCAGTAATTGTCGCTGTGATTTTTGTTCGTTTACTCATCCTCGGCTTGATTAATTTCAATTTGAGGATCAAGTTGACCATGATCGCTCTGGCAATTTCATTGCTTCCCCTTTTGGTTTTGGCTACGATCAATTCACGTTCCATTCAGAACTCAATTCAGTCGCAATCCAATGAAACGCTAAAATTTGCGACTCAGATGGCGCTTGATGACCTTGATACTTACTTTGCCAATACCATCAACTCTCTTGATACCGAAGCATCACTGCCAGCCATTATTTCTTATATGTCGTTGCCGTCGAATGACCGCCCTGGCAGCATTGAAGAAGCTAACCTGGTTTCCACACTCAAGTCACTTCAAACCCAAGAATCAACCTACGCGTTGGGATATGGGTTAATCAATACCTATGGCATTAATGTTTATGATACGAATACCAGTAAAATGGGTAAATCGGAGATCAACACCGATTATTACCAACAGGCATCAACTACTGGCGGTTCGTATGTGTCTCCAGTTCAGTTTGAGGAAAACTCTCGGCAAGCCTACCTGTATTTCATTTCACCAATTTTTGATGCAAATCAGACTTTGCTCGGTTATTTGCGTATGACTGTGGATGCGCGTGTCCTTCAAACCATGCTCTTAAATAATGTCGGCGCTATCGGTAGCCACACCTACCCCATTTTGCTCGATGAAAATGGTTTGCGACTGGCCGATGCGGCGAACCCCAATCTTCTATACCGCTTGATCAAATCAGTAGATTCAACCACTTACCAAAAACTCTATGATGCCGGTAGATTGCCAACCTATCTCGATAAATCATCGATTACATCTGTAATACCTGAGATCGAAACACATGTCATTAATGGTGAAACCACGCCTCTGAGCTTCTTCTCAGTGGATATGCAAAAATCTTTGACGGGTATCCTCGATACCGCGACTTATGCACCAATGACCAGACAGAAATGGACCGTCGTCTACCTTCAGGAACAATCAGCGGTTATTTCAGCTCAAGAATCTCTGTCCCGAACCACAACATTGCTGGCCATTTTGATATCCGCCCTGGTTAGCGTGTTCGCAACTGTTGCATCAAGCATTTTTACACGCCCAATTTTAAACTTGACCGATTCTGCGGTAAAGATCGCCGCTGGAGATCTAAGCACTCCAACCCGAATTACCACCCGTGATGAGATCGGTGTTTTGGGCAATGCATTTAACTCAATGACCGAGCAGTTACGCGAATCCATTCAAACACTTGAAAGTCGTGTGCGTGATCGTACTGAACAACTCGCCATGCAGAATGAAACACTGCTTTACCGTTCCAGACAATTGCAGACCGTTGCGGATGTTGCCCGTGGAATGGTAACCACCACTGATTTTGAATCACTTTTGAATACCATCACATCGCTGATCAGCGAACGGTTCAATTACTATCACGTGGGTATTTTTCTTATCGACGAATTGGGCGAATACGCTGTACTTCGCGCTTCCAACTCTGCCGGCGGCCAGAATATGCTTGCCCGACAGCACAAACTGAAGGTCGGCCAGGTGGGTATTGTGGGTTTTGTAACCAGTGCGGGGCAACCTCGTATCGCCACCGATGTGGGTAAGGATGCTGTCTTCTTCAACAACCCCGATCTTCCTGAAACCAAATCAGAGATGGCACTTCCATTGAAAATTGAAGATCGTATCATCGGCGCTCTTGATATCCAATCAACTGAATCCAATGCCTTTACTGAAGAGGATATCAGTCTGTTCACCACTCTGGCAGACCAAGTATCGGCAGCGATCAATACCAACCAATTGCTGGCCAATACTGAAATAGCACTTGCAGAAGCTCAGAATCTGCATCGTCAATACCTTGACCAGGAATGGACCAAGCGTACCTCTGAATTTGAGATGACAAATTACAAATTTACATCTCGCGGTTTGATCAAAACAGATGAAGAATTACCCGAGATCAAGATGGTCTTTGATTCCAACCGCC
>CAYWCH010000096.1:5972-6964 GCA_964456715.1 uncultured Anaerolinea sp.
ACTCGCACATACACTCCCGATGAAAAAGATGCCCAACCCTACTCGGTGCTGGCAATTCCCATTTTGCTGCGCGGACAGGCAATTGGTGTGATACACCTTCGCCAGCAAGGGGATCAAGATTTTTCCTGGAGTGAAAATGAATTGATCACAGTGCAGAATGTGGCAGACCAGGTTGCCCAAACTCTTGAAAGTGCACGCCTCTTTGAGCAAACCATTCGCCGTGCTGATCGTGAAAGACGCGTGTTGGAAATTACAAACAGAATTCGGTCAACCAATGAACCTCAAAAAATGTTGGAAGTCACTTTGGAGGAGCTTAAGAAGCATCTGGGCGCGTCACAAACTCAAATCGTGATCAACGTACCGGGAATTACTTCCAGTTTGTCGAGCTCGAATGTTCCAGAAAATCCTGTCAACCCTTCTACTGAGGATGAAAGGCAGAATCAATGACCTGGGTAATTTCGATCGCAAATGAGAAAGGTGGGGTGGCCAAAACAACCACATCGCTTTCGCTTAGCGGTGCCTTTGTTGAAATGGGCTATCGGGTTTTGGCTATAGATCTGGATCCCCAGGCGAACTTGTCATTATCACTTGGCCAGGAATCATCCAAAGCCAGTCATACGATAATTGATGGATTGATCAACAATCTCCCTATGTCTGAGTTGGTAAAAAAGACCTCGATTGAGAATCTCGATCTGCTTCCTTCCAACTCTCAACTGGGTTTGGCTGAGCGGATGCTTCCTTCGAAGAAAGACTATATTTCACTGCTTAGAAGATTGTTGAAATCCGGCTCATTGCCGTATGATTATGTATTTATCGATTGTCCTCCATTCCTGGGCGCGATCACAGCGAACGCTTTGATTGCTTCGGATCTCTTAATTCTACCGACCCAGGCGGAGTATTATTCAGTCTTTGCCTTGCGGAATATGATGACTCTAATCCGTCAGGTACGCGAAAACGGAAATCCGAAGTTACGGTATCGCCTTCTCTTGACC
>CAYWCH010000096.1:6974-8922 GCA_964456715.1 uncultured Anaerolinea sp.
TGTTCGCTTGCTGAGCACCTGAGGAAGACCTTTTCAAACGGAGTGTTTGAAGCTGTTATTGAAGTGGATACCAAACTGCGTGAGAGCCCGATCATTGGTCAACCGATCATTTTTCACTCACCCAAAAGTCGATCTTCACTGCAATGCCGCTTTTTAGCTCAGGAGATCATAAACTATGTCGAAACCAAATCTCAATAACCGGCTTGATAATCTCTTTTCTGATCTCGCCAAACAGGATGGAGAGGAAGATCTTCTCCGCATTTCGTCTGCTTTACCCAGTTGGTCATGGGAAACAGATTCCAATGGCATTTATACTTCCTGCAGCCAGGAAGTAACAGATGCAATTGGTTTGAATCCTCGCGATTTTATTGGTTCTCCTCTCCTGAGCTGTCATATCACAAAATCAGATCGATCCATGCTTCTGGATTTCATTCAGAAGGATGAATTTCCATTCGAAGTTGATCTTCAGATGGAAGGTCTCAAAGGAAAAAGGTTCAATACTCGGTTCCACGTTTTCAAAACTGAGGCCGCCAGTGGAAAAGGAAGCATGATTCATGGCTATACCCAGTTGCTTGATAAAACGAACGAAATAAATGAGGAAGTTGCGCCATTAGAAACAGATAAATCCAAAACCAGCGTAACAGAACAACACGCAGAACCAGTGGCTGTTGCAGAAACTAAAGAAGCCAAAAAATCAGAAAAACCGAAAAAGGAATCAAAAAAATCTACGGGTTCGTTAAAATCATCCAAAGCGGTTGATACTGCGCCACTTCCTGAGTCTGGTGACTCACGGGAATCCGGTTTAAACGATCTTGAAATTGAGTTGAAGAAAATCTCGAGACCGGCACGAGTGCTTGAACCAGCAGTTAGGAGCCACAGAGCCGCCCCAAGTCCAGAATTCCCCAAATTGTCAAAGACGGCTCCCTTGGGACCGCTTCCGATCACGCAGCAGGAATCTACTGACCTGGATACATCAATCAAGATCAAAGATCTATCAGGTATCGCTCTGGAGGGTGATAATTTCAAACCCTCAGAAAATGTTTGGACTCAACAAGCTTTGGTCAGTTTCGCTGAAAATGTTGTGGTTTCCTCCCCTGCTTCTGAAGAAAATCCTGCGATTTTAGTCAGCCCTTTGAGATTACGCAATCAAAAAACCGGCGTTATCGAGATCGTTGATTCAAATCCGACCAGAAAATGGACAGAAGAAGACCGTTTATTAGCGCAGGAGATTTCCACACAGTTGGGTCAGGCGTTGGAGAACGCCATGCTGTATTCCACAGTTGAGAAAGAGCTTCATGAAAGGATTAAAGCGGAGGAGTTAACTGAAAGGCGTAACCGTGATCTCGCAACCTTGAACCAGGTTGGGCAGAAATTGAGCCGCCTTGTTACCCGCGATGAAATTTTTACGATCACTTCTTCAATGATCCAAAAAACGCTGAATGCATCGAATCTGTTGATCAGCGTTTTCAACCCGGAAACTGATACCTGGTCATTCCCATTCTGCATGGTGAATGGTGAAAGTGAAACGGTCCCCGATAGAAAAGCTCGCAACGGCTACCAGGAATCCCTGCTGAAATCGCAGGCGCCTTTGGTGATCAACTCCGACCCGACTGCGATCTTGGGTGATGAGGTCCTCGATTTCCCGTTAAGAACTCCCAGATCTATGCTGGCGGTTCCATTGATGGTGGGTAACCGCGGTATTGGCGTAATTAGCGTTTTTGATTTCATGAGTGAAAAAGCATTTGATCAGGTACAGGTGGAATTGCTATCGACCATTGCCACACAGGTTGCCACGTCACTTGAGAACACTGATCTGTTTGAAAGTATCAATACAGCGTATGGAACAATTGAAGCCAGGGAGCGTTACCAGGCAAATGTCACAAAAGCCGTTGCAGCATTGAGTGAACACGGCATGGATTCGATCAGCCAAGTCCTTGACTTCCTGGCA
>CAYWCH010000097.1:0-8904 GCA_964456715.1 uncultured Anaerolinea sp.
GTATGTTGATCAAGGACCTTTTGACAATCAGTCGCATCGAAAAAGGAAAATATTCGGGTGTCCAAAAACAATTGGATATCTGCGATACCCTTCGTGAAGCTGTCGCTGCGATACAACCTCAGGCTCGTGGTGTTGGAATTCAGATCAGAGAGCAAATCCCTAGTAAAGCGATCAATGTGGTCGGCGATCCCAAGTCATTTCAGATGGTTTTCTCCAACCTGCTGTCCAATGCCATCAAATTCTCACCCCAGAAGGGAAACATTGAAGTAAAGATCGTCGAAAAAAGTGCCAGGGTTTTGATCTCCTTCAGTGATCATGGCATCGGCATTCCCAAAGAAGATATCCTGCAAATATTCTCTCGCTTCTATCGCGGCAAGAACGCCGTCAAAGATGAAATCCAGGGCAGCGGCATGGGATTATATATTGTTGATCACCTGGTTCGCGAAATGGGTGGGATGGTAACAGTGGACAGCGATATCGGAAAAGGCACCTGTTTCACCATCGAAATGCCCGTCATCGTGTAATAAAATTGAATAAATTTCTGCAACATAACAACCACTTTTCTCGTAATTAAAGTGGTTGTTTGTTGTTTTGATTGTCAATGCATAAGTTAAATGTTACACTATTCTCAAAATGGAGGTCGCATGAACGCTGGTAAAACTGTCGCAATTATCGCTGCTGTATTATTGATCCTCTTTGGCGCATTAATGATCCTTGCTGCCACCAATCCCAGTACAGCCAACCCCGGATCGGTTTTGGCATTTGGAGCGGTTCTCATCGTTGTTGGCTTGGTGGTCATCTACTTCGCTTCCAGGCAGGCAGCTAAAACCCCCGATACGAACATAACCATGAATGTTGAGTTGCCCGGTAATGTAAAGATGGACACCCTGAAGTGTGAAAGCTGTGGTGGTACACTTGCCCCTGAAAACATTCAAATGGTCGCCGGTGCTCCCGTTGTTACCTGCCCATTTTGCCATACTACTTACCAACTAACTGAAGAACCCAAGTGGTAATTCTGTTCTGAAAACCTTTCTGGGAGGGCGTGAATGAAACCCTTGAGATTTTTTTGTCTTGCATTGATTCTGATCTTTCTTGCAGGAAGCATCGTTCCTGTCCATGCGGATAGCTACAGCTTCCAGGTAACCACTGACGTGGTTTATGTCACCATAAACACAGATGGCTCGATCACCCTGGACTATACGATCACATTTGCCAACGATTCCGGAGCATTGCCAATCGATGCAGTGGATATTGGTCTTCCGACATCCGATTACACTCTTTCGGATGTTACGGCAACCATTGACAACAAGAAAATCACGCGCATTGAGTATTCACCTTATGTCGCAGGAATTGCTGTATATCTGGGAAATAATGAGATCCCTGCCGGCAGGACCGGTGTGGTTTATGTGCATATTCCCAATGTAAAAAGTGTGTTTTTCTCTGCAACAGAATCTGAATCTGAAGCGTATGCCAGCCTTCAGTTCTCACCGAACTATTTCGATTCTTCCTTTTGCCACGGCACCACTGACCTGCAAGTGACGTTCATTTTTCCCGCGGGGATAACAGATTCAGAACCCAGGTATTACAACCCATCAGGGGGCTGGCCCGGTGCTGACACTCCGGATGCCGGTTTCACCAGTGACAACATCCTTTTCTACACATGGCGTTCTGAACAGGCGGATTCCACCTCTGATTATACTTTTGGAGCTTCCTTCCCTGCCCGGTATATCGATCAAAACGCTATCCAGACTGGAAACTTCGTGCAGCCCACGAATCCCACGTCAAATCCCGGTTTGACGTTCAATTCTAGTGCCCTTTGCGGCACCATTTTTTGTCTTGGCTTCCTCGGCTTCTTTGGTATTGTTATTTACTCCGCCACAGTTGGCGCGAAAAAACGCAAGCTGCAATACCTGCCTCCGAAGATCTCGATGGAAGGACACGGCATCAAACGCGGTCTGACTGCTGTCGAAGCAGCCATCCTTATGGAACAACCCATGGACAAGATCATGACCATGGTACTCTTTGGTCTGTTGAAAAAGAACGCTGCCGAAGTTACGGTGAAAGAACCATTGACGATCAAATCTGCGGTTCCCCTGCCTCTTGATCTCTACGGATACGAGACTGATTTCCTCGCCGCATTCCAGGAGACTGCCGCCGATAAACGCCGCAAATTGCTGCAGGTCATGGTCGTGAACCTGATCAAATCGGTCGGCGAAAAAATGAAAGGCTTCAGCAAGAAAGAAACCGTTGCGTTTTATGAAGACATCATGAACCGGGCCTGGCAGCAAGTTGAACAGGCAGCCACACCCGAAGTCAAGGGTCAGGTCTACGAAGAAGTGATGGATTGGACCATGCTCGACAAGAAATATGACGATCGCACTCGCGATACCTTCAGTGGTCCCGTCTTCATCCCCACCCCCACCTGGTGGT
The DNA here is from genome assembly GCA_964456715.1 of uncultured Anaerolinea sp. GTDB lineage: Bacteria > Chloroflexota > Anaerolineae > Anaerolineales > Anaerolineaceae > UBA6107. The sequence goes on from CAYWCH010000097.1 coordinate 2,431, forward strand.
GGCGTTATGATCCCACTTTTGTCCGACCATCGACCATTGGTACTTCATCGTCGACAGCTTCCATTCCTTCAGCCTCATCCGGAGGACGAACGATCTCCGTACCGAGTTTACCGGGGTCAGCCTTTGCTGCTTCAGTGGTGGGCAGTGTTCAGAATTTTGCCTCGGGTGTGTTGGGTAATGTATCCTCATTCACCAGCGGCGTCACCAATGTTACCAACCCGGTACCCCCTCCCTCCACCTATCGAAGTTCTGGTGGCGGCGGTGGCGGTGGTGGTCACTCCTGTGCCTGTGCGTGCGCCTGTGCCGGTTGTGCCTGCGCGTGTGCCGGTGGTGGCCGTTAATTAAAGGAATTTCATGTCTTTACGTACAGGCATTCTCTCTGTTTTACATCGTCCGCAGGAAGTGGATATTCCCGCTTCAGGTGTGTTTCACTTCCTGCGTGAAACAGATTCAGAAAAAAGCCGTATTCATCTTCGCCTTGATCCGGATGGTTCCGGTGTGTTGATCGTCAATGCCAATCGCATCTTTCATCTGAATCCCACCGCGGCGTTGATGACCTATATGTCTCTCAAACAATACAACATCCCCAAGACAATTGCCACGCTCTCGAAAAAGTATCGTGTCTCGAAAGACCAGGCTCGCCAGGACATCGAACAGTTTGATACCGATCTTGAACAGTTGCTGCGCCCGGATACCTGCCCGATCTGCGATTTGGAGATCGAAACTACAGCGCCATTTTCTAAGGTTCCCACCGCACCTTATCGCATGGATCTGGCACTTACCTACCGGTGCAATAATAATTGCTCGCATTGCTACAATGCCCGCAGCCGCAATTATCCTGAGCTGACAACCGAAGAGTGGTTTGCCATTCTGGATCGGTTGTGGGAATTGGGGATTCCACATATCGTCTTCACAGGCGGAGAGCCGACCTTGCGTGAAGATCTTCCCAAACTGATCCACCACGCCGAAGCCAATGGTCAGATCACCGGCTTGAACACCAACGCCCGCAAATTGAAAGATCCTGCCTACGTTCAAACGCTCGTGAACGCCGGGTTGGACCACGTCCAGATCACTCTGGAATCGCATATCGAGAATATTCATGACCAGATGGTTGCCAGCAATGGCGCCTGGGATGATACGGTAACCGGGTTGAAAAACGTGCTTTCCAGCAGTCTCTATGTGATGACCAATACCACCATGCTCAAACTCAATAGTCCGTTCATCCCTGACACACTGGAATTTTTGGGAAAACTCGGTTTGAAAACGGTTGGCTTGAACGCACTGATCTATTCCGGACGCGGTAAAACAGTCGGCACGGGGCTTTCTGAGACTGAATTACAGCCGCTGCTTGACAATGCCAAACGGATCACTGCAAAATACGATCAGCGCCTCATCTGGTACACCCCGACCCAGTACTGCAATTTTGATCCGGTTGAAATGGATCTTGGCGTCAAGGGCTGCACCGCAGCGCTCTTCAATATGTGCATCGAACCAGATGGCAGCGTGATTCCCTGCCAATCCTATTATGAAAGCCTTGGCAAACTCATGCAGGATCCCTGGAAGTCCATCTGGGAGCATCCGCTTTCACTAAAGTTGCGGTCACGCAGCGAACTTCCGCAGAAGTGTACAGGCTGCTCGTTTATCAATGAATGCGGCGGCGGATGTCCGCTGACATTTTCCGATTCATCCACTTTGTGAGCAATTGGGAGGGCACGATGAAAGAAAGAATCAATACTTTAATCCGCAAGATTTTTTATGCACCCCAACCCTTTCCACCCGGAAATTATAATGCCATCTCAAAGACAGACGATGGCTCACCCTTACGTATGCACTTACGGATCGAGAATGATGGTGAAGGCATATTGATTTTAAACGCTTCCACGATTCTTCATCTCAATCGAACTGCCACTGAGATCGCTTATCACATCATCCAGGCCACTCCCGACACTGAAGTGATCAGTGAGTTCACCAGAAGATATCAAATCGATGAAGAGACCGCCACAACCGATATCAATGTTTTCAAAGAGAGACTACACACGTTGATCCACACGCCGGATCTCGATCCGGAGGTGTTTCTTGATGTCAGCCGGGTGGACCCGCATTCGCACGGGCTCTCCGCGCCATTACGTCTGGATTGCGCGCTCACTTATCAGATGTCGGATGGATCACTCAGTCATTACGCTCCCACCGACCGCGTCACGCGCAACCTCGATACTGCTGAATGGGTACAAATCATCGAGAAAGCCTGGCAGGCTGGGATCCCGCATATCATTTTCACCGGCGGCGAACCCACCATCCGGCCTGATTTACCCGAGTTGATCCAAAAAGCCGAGGATCAGGGACTGGTGGCAGGCTTGATCACTGATGGTTTGCGCTTCACGGAAAAGGATTATCTGCACAAATTACTGCAATCCGGTCTGGATCATGTTCTCTTCGTACTGCTGCCTGAAGAAGGCCAGAGTTGGGAAGCCCTTCGCGATGCAATGGCTGAAGATATTTTTGTGACCACCCACCTCACAATTACCACTCATCGGCTCGAAAAACTGACTGGTTACTTCGACAAGTTGAAGAAAATTGGCGTGAAATCGCTATCCATCAGCAGCGATTCTGCCCAAACCAGGGAGTCATTCCCACTCGTGCAGCGTAAAGCAGCGGAATATGGATTCTCACTTGTCTGGGATTTGCCGGTTCCCTATTCGGCCAATAATCCCATTGAACACGAACTCGAAAGCGCCAATATCAAGATCGAAGGCGCCGGCAAAACCTGGCTTTACGTTGAACCCGACGGCGATGTCCTTCCCGGTCAAGGAATCAACAAAGTACTGGGTAATTTCCTCAACGATCGTTGGGAATCGATCTGGCTTAAAGCGTCCCGATAATGGCGTTTACTGTCGCGCAATGGCACGAACGATACCTGGAACAAGTGCGCTGGACTGCCGGATTGCGTGAATTTATCCTTCAACAAATTGATTATCATGGCGCCGGACCCAGCCTGGAAGTAGGCTGTGGCACCGGCGCTTTGCTTTCAGCCATCCCCGGCGAGAATAAGTTTGGTTTGGATATCGTTTTCAGTGGATTGAACTTTGTTCAGAACTCGGAACCATCCCTCCGGTTGGTCAATGGCGACGCAATCAAGCTGCCTTTTGCCGATTGCTCATTCGAACTCACTTACTGTCATTACTTGCTCCTTTGGTTGAATTCACCCGAACTCGCCTTGAGAGAGATGGTACGCGTCACCCAAAAAGGTGGATACGTGATCGCGTTCGCAGAACCCGACCATGCCAGCCGGGTGGATGCACCGGTGGAGCTGGCTTACCTGGGTCGGCTGCAAAGCAGGGCGCTCGAAGTCCAGGGGGCCAACCTTGAATCCGGCCGCCAACTGGCAGGATTGTTTTCCCAAGCTGGTTTTTCATACGTGAAAATCGGTATCTCAGGATTTCAAAAAGAGACAAAAGAATCGCCCGCTTGGTTTGAATCGGAATGGCAGATTCTCGAACACGATCTATCCGGCTCGCTTGACCGTGACCAGCTCGATCATCTCAAAGAACGGGATCGCCAGGCCTGGCTGGATGGTTCCCGGGTATTGTGGATTCCCACCTTTTACGCCATCGGTCAGGTTTGATCGATTTTCTTAAAATTCTTCTCTTCCATTGTCAAATGCATCGGAACCGACTATAATTTGCTTCGTTGTTCGGGGCGTGGCGCAGCCCGGCTAGCGCGCTTGCATGGGGTGCAAGAGGTCGGAGGTTCAAATCCTCTCGCCCCGACTACAGTAACAGAGACAGGAGACGGGCTACCTGTCTTTTTCTTTTAACCACAGGTCGGAGGTTTGCCTTACAGGTATTTCACAATCCCTCTCGCCCCGACTACAGTACCAGAGACAGGAAACGGGCTACCTGTCTTTTTCTTTTTAACCACAGGTCGGAGGTTTGCCTTACAGGCATTTCACAAATCCTCTCGCCCCGACTACAGCACCAGAGACAGGAGATGGGCTACCTGTCTTTTTCTGTTTAACCACAGGTCGGAGGTTTGCCTTACAGGCATTTCACAAATCCTCTCGCCCCGACTACAGTACCAGAGACAGGAAACGGGCTACCTGTCTTTTTGTTTTAATTACAGGTCGGAGGTTTACCTTACAGGTACTTCGCATATCCTCTCGCCCTGACTACAGGACCAGAGACAAGAAAAAGCGACGAGATTTCCGTCGCTTTTTGTTAGTCTGAGATCATTTTCAAGATTGCCCTGGCCGCGATTTCCGGTCCTGTTTTCTCCATGCCGCTCACACCCAATTGTGTACGCAGTTGCCCAACGTAGACGCCGTTCGAGAACATTCTGGTAAAATACTTTTCAGATAACGGGTCATATACATCCGGGTACTGCTGCGGGCCGAAAACGTTGGCGAAATACGTCCCCACCAAACCTGTGGTGGTTGTTGTGCCCTTGCTCATCACCTTGCCATCCTTGAACACCTTTAAAGCGGTTTTAGCGTCATCAAACCGGCTGATCACAGAATGCTCATCATCAACCTTGTCGTAGTTATTGGCATACAACACGAAATCCACTTTGGTGCCGCGCACCACATTTTCATACGTAGTTACCGGCAATACTACCCTGGCATTGACCTGGTTGGCATTCATGATGATCGCCCGGTCTATTTGACCAAATGCGTAGCCCGGCTGCAGGTCATCCAGTCGGACGAAAGCCCCGGTCTCCGTGCCATATCCGATGACCTCACCGTTGGGTCCAAACCCAAGAGAACCCATGTCATCCGCGATGATCGTAATATCTTCGATCGCATCGTGTCCAATGGCGCGCATGGCTTCAAGCGTTTCAGATTTTCCCGCGCCGGTATCTCCCATGATGAGGAATGTAAATTCGCCTTTGTTCTTGATCTGCAGCTGGAACATGGCACCGTGATACGGCATCTTGTTGCCCTTCATCTTCCTGATGTTGTGCAGCGTCAGCGCCATCTTCTTGAGATATCCAAAGTAACCCATCTCCTCACCTTCAGGGACGATCCCCACCAGGGTATTGGAGCTTTCTTCGTCAAAGAAATGGGTCTTTTTGCGCAATTCTTTGTCCATCTGATTGGTTGGAACGCCAAAGAACAGCACCGCGTCGACAGGTTTCTTCAGATCAGCATCATTCGCCAATTCAAACAAATTGCACAATGCGAAACTGGTCTCGAAAAGATCCAGTGAGAAGTAGATAGCCACCAACAGATCGCCGATCCTGGCGGGATAACACAACCATTCCTTCGGGTTTAATCGCAGAGAGGCAATTGGGTTCTCATCCACTCGCTCAAAGAATCCGCTGCGTTTGTTTGATGTGGTCTTGAAAATGAGCGGCGGATAAATCAATACCTGCCGGATACAAGAGATCTCAGAGACTGCTTCTTTAACCGTAGCCGGGATCTTGAGGTTCACTTGTTCGGTAATTGCCGCGATCTCAGCGCCGGCGCTGACCTGGCGGTAGATACGCGGATAATCTCCGGTGATGTTGGCCTGGATTTCGCGGTAAGTATTCCTGACCAATGTTGTCAGGTGTTCGATCGTTCGATTGAAAGTACGATATGGCCGGTCTGCAAATCCCTCACCATTTGAATCACTGATGATCAAACGTTGAAAATGCCGCCAGTAATTGTAAAGTTCTTCTACAAATTTGTTTAATAACTGCGAGTCGATAAACAACGGTTCAGAACGCTCTACAACCTTCATCACCAGTTTTGCCGGCAGTCGTGTCAGATAAGTCAACGATTCATTCAAAATCTGAATATCATGTGAGTCGATCTCATCTTTACCGAAAATTCTCAGAAGACTCGAATTTCGTTTCTTGAGTGTATGGATGAAATGATCAAGAATGCGTCGGAACTGATCGCTCGAGAGCAACTCTTCCGGAGTCTCACAAATTCGATCTCTCAGCCAGAGAATCGCTTTTCCATCTATGGTTTGAAATGAAGGTCTTTCCATCTTGCTCCTCCAGAATCTACCAATTTTAGCCCAAATAACCAAATTGGCAATAAAAAAAGAACCCCTCCTTTGAGGGGTTCCTGCGAATAACTATGATAAAAGTTGTATCGCTTTACTTACCCTCTGTAAGACCTTCTCCCTGCCAACGATTTCCATGCTTTCGAAAAGCGGTGGACTGACTCGTTGGCCGGTGACGGCTACACGAAGAACGCCAAACACCTGACCAATGGAATATCCCAGCTTCTCCACCAATTCACGCATTGGCGGTTCCACCACAGTCAGATCGACTGTGGGATACATCTCCAGAACAGCCCTGGTTTCCCGGGCGATCGCCAGGGTCTGTTCCTGTGTCAAGCCTTTTTGGATCAAATCCTCCACGGAAGGCTCCACATCTTCTCTGAAAAAGAAACCGGCCATATTTACCGCCTCGTCCAGTGTGGCGATTCTCTGCTTGATCAGAGGAGCAATTTTCATTAGCTTGGTCTCATCAGTCTTAAAACCAGCA
>CAYWCH010000098.1:0-1895 GCA_964456715.1 uncultured Anaerolinea sp.
TTAGTTTAATCATTTTCATTTTGAGTACTCTTCTGGTGAATTCCCGCGGGGTAAAGAAAGAGATCTTAAAACAACAGGCGTATTTAGACCAATTGACTCAAAGGAATTGATCCATCAGTCCTGGCTCAGAATTTTATCCAATTTTTCTTGAACTGGATTTAACGAGTGGTTATAATTCATTCATCTTCACATTGGAGAGAACAAATGGTCGGAAATAAAAAATATTGTCCTTCGTGCGGAACCCCCAACCCTGCGGAAGTAGTTTTCTGCGTGGCTTGTGGAACCAAATTTCCAGTTATGAATTATCAGGCGCCGGCCGGCAGCCCCCCCATTGCAGGGGCGCCGGAGAGCGGGATGCCGCCGATGCCGGCGATGCCGCAGCCGGCCCGCTCCGATTTCATCACCCTGTCGTGCCCAAATTGCGGCGGCAGGCTGCAGGTCACCTCGGATCTCGAGCGCTTTGCCTGCCAATACTGCGGCCATGAACATATTGTCCGCCGCGAAGGTGGAATGGTCTCGCTGGAACCGGTGATGCGCATGATGGGGCAGATCAACAATAATATTAATTTGATGGGTTCCGGTGTTTTCCGCTTATCCGGCAGCGCAGAAAAGCAGGCTTCAGAAGCTGCTATTGTTCGTCTGAAACAGGAGATCGAGGAGATTAAGAAGCAGATCGCCCAGGACAATTCCAATACATCGAGTATATGGATGATCACACTGTTTTTCTTCCTTGGCGGCGGATTTTTCATGTTCATGGGGTACATCACAGCCGGTTATGTGCGGGTGATGGAAGTAATCGGTAAAGTTCTGGGATGGATAATCTTGCCGATCTCTGTGATCCTCTTCTTTGTCGCGATTAGCTCCGGCAATGCATATAAAAAAATGATCGCACAGAAGGAACAAACCCTTCATCAAAAAGAAGCGGAAATGCAGCGGCATTACCAGGTGGTTTCACAGACCCCACAGAATTATTGAAACTGGAATTCTTCTTTCACATCAGGACCACGGAGAGTTACTATGCCTGCGAATCAAAAATACTGCCCCTCTTGTGGCGCTTCCAATCCCCAGGATGTGAATTTTTGTATTTCGTGCGGGAGCAAATTTCCGCAAATGACATCGCAACCTTCAGCGGTGTATCCACAACCCTCAATGCCGACGAGTGCTCCTTCCTTTTCGCAGACGAACACGCCCGCCAGCCGCTCCGATTTCATCACCCTCTCGTGCCCAAATTGCGGCGGCAAACTGCAGGTCACCTCGGATGTCGAGCGCTTTGCCTGCCAGTTCTGCGGCCATGAACACATCGTGCGGCGCAACGGGGGCATCATTTCGTTGGAGCCCGTAGTGCAGGCTTTAAACATGATGGGAGTTGGCGTAAGCAAAATCGGTTCCAGCAGTGAAAAACAGGCAGCCGAGATGACCATCGCTCGTTTGAAGGGAGAGATAGGATCGTTGACCAATCGGCTGGAATGGACTCCGAAAAAAATTGAAAAAACCAAAGTTGGTACTTTAGTGATCACTATACTAATTGGTCTTGGTGTCATGATTCCGCTTGCATTAATAGCAAAGGACAACGGATTATTGTGGATTTTTTTCATTATTTTGGCGATTGTCTGGATCGTAATCCTTGTAACAGCGGGTATAAAATATGAACCAAATCCGGAGTATTTCAGACTGAAACAAGAATTGGAATTAAAACAAGCTGACCTTGAAAAAACTTATGAGATCGTCCGGAGACCATAAGCAGCGCTCGATGGGTATTTCACTCATGTCGATGAATAGCGCGGCGAGGAAACGCCTTTCACGCCTTTAAATTGGAATAGCACCAGATTCAGATCACCCAGTTTATGACTGATCTTTCGTCAATCCGCCGTAAGGAATGGATTGACGATTTTTAT
>CAYWCH010000098.1:1905-8880 GCA_964456715.1 uncultured Anaerolinea sp.
AGGAACACCGGCACGCCAATCATCGACGTGACGATGCCGACCGGGAGCAGAGCGTCCCCCGCCCCTCGATCTCCTGGCCCGGATTGAGGTCTTCCGAGTAGATCACTTTGCATCCGCAGGCACGCGCGCTCTGGATGATCATGGCGTCCCAATAACTCAGTTTGTATCGTTGTTGTAGTGCTATGGCAGAAAACACATCGTCAATCCCCGGTGAATGGATTGTCCAATTTGAGAGGTCAAGCAAAATCGCTTGCGATTGGTCAATTGTTATCGGCCGCTTGGTTTTCTGTGTGAGCGTGACATGGAATTCCTGCATCACCTGGACGCTGCTGTAACAAGCCTTGTTCAATTGCAGTCCATCGATCAAGTCACACGCGATTTCATGCTTCTTGCCGGCGGAATTGTCATGCGCATAAACCAGGATATTTGTGTCGATGTAACTCAGCCTTTTATCAGCGCTCATGCAGGTCATTCCTTGAATACGCCCCCTTTTCATATCCCAAGTTAAAACCTTCTCGCATCTCCTTCACCAAATGCTCCATTGCCTGGCGATACTCCGAGTCCTTGATAATAATGGTCTCAAGGTAACTATTCAGCAAACCTGAAAGGGATGTATTGCGTTCAATAGCGATATGCTTTGCTGCTTTCAGCAAATCCTTCCGGATCGATAATGTAACATTTTGAGTTTCCATATAATTCTCCACGTGATTAAGTGTAGCACGTATTTACGTGTAATCAAGAGATCCGCTCTGATCTACAGCGGGTATAATTGAGCCATCCCGTTCGAAGGATCTGACTTGTTCAAGAGAATCGGTAATTTCTTCAAAACCATGGATTGGATCGACTGGCTGCTAACGGCCGGTTTCGTCGGCGCGTTCACCTGGGTGGGCATTGCGCTGGTTGATTTTCCGCTCTGGCTGGCTTTCCCCATCCTCGGGATCGTGCTCATCGTCCTGGCCAAGAGCCGTCGCGACCGTATGCGTAACGAAGATGACGATTCTCCTCGATCGTAAAAACATTAACCACGAAAGTCACAAAAATCACTAAATCTAAAACCAAAAGCAAATCCTCGATTTCGTTGTAAGGAATCAAGAGATTTTTGCCAAACAGCCTTTTTTGTGAGTTTGGTATATTTCGTGGTTATGAATTCGTGGATAGATAATCTGAATATCCACCCGGGTGGCTGACGACACGGCCGCCTTCGATGGTGAGGATGCGGTCGACGACCTGATCGAGGAAGTAGCGGTCGTGCGAGATGATCAGCGCCGTGCCCTCGAAGCCAGCCAGCGTGTCTTCGAGCACCTCGGCCGAGGCGATATCCAGATTGTTGGTCGGCTCGTCAAGCAGCAGGAAATTCGCCTTCGAGAGCACCAGCAGCGCCAATTGCATGCGGCTGCGCTCCCCGCCCGAGAGACTGCCGATCTTTTGCCCCGTTTGTTTGTAGCTGAACAGGAACTTCCCCAGGAAGGCCACCGCGGCACTCTCGCCCATGTTGCCGGCCTGCTGCACGCACTGCAGCAGGGATTGCTCCGGGTCGAGAGTCTCGTGTTCCTGCGCGTAGTAGCCGCTGACGATGCTGGGGCCAATGGTCACGTCGCCGCCATCGGGGGAGAGCTGCCCGAGCGCCAGCTTGAGCAGCACCGACTTGCCCTGCCCGTTGGCGCCGATGACGCCCACCCGTTCGCCGTGGTGGAGGATGAGATCGGCTTCCTTGAGAAGCACACGGCGACCGAAGGCCTTGCTGACCTTCTTGAACTCGAGCACCTTGTTCGATCCGCGCCAGCCGCTGAGCCGTAGATCCATTCTGCGGCGTTCGCCGGCCGGGCGCTCGACGCGGTCCATCTTGTCCAGGCGGTTCTGGATGGCTTTGGCGCGCTTGGCAAACTTCTCGCTGTCGTAGGTTTTGGCCCAGATGGCGTAACGCTTGATGGCGGTTTCGATGCGCGAGATCTGGCGCTGCTGAACGTGATACAACTCGTTTTGGCGCGCCAGGCGTTCCTCTTTATCAAGCATGTAGGCTGAATAGTCGCCGCTGAAGGTGGTCAATTGGCCACTCTCCAGTTCGGCAATGTGCGTCACCACCGCGTCCAGCAGGTAGCGGTCGTGCGAGACAATCACCACCGCGCCGGGGTAGGTTTGGATGAGCGACTCGAGATAGGTCTTGGCCTTGAGATCCAGGTGGTTGTCGGGTTCGTCGAGCAGCAGCACGGAGGGCTGCGCCAGCAGCAGGCGGGCCAGTCCCACCAGCTTCTTCTGCCCACCGCTCAGGTTGGCGAGCGGTTTGTCCAGGTCGGCGGCGGGCAGGCCCAACCCAAGCAGCAGGCTCTCCACCCGCTGCGGATACTGGTTCCCGCCGAGCGATTGATACTCCTCGAGCAGCGATAACTGCTTTTCGAGCGCCGCTGAGAGTTTCTTTTCATTGTTGTACACCGATGGATCGGCCAGGTCCGCTTCCACCCTGGCCAGGGCGGCGCTGACGACGGCCATGCGCTGGCTACCCGCGAGCGCCAGTTCGCGCGCCGAACGATGCATGTCGAACTCGGGTTCCTGGGGCAGGTAGCCCACGTCCACACCGCGGGCGCGGACGACGCTGCCGCCAGATTCGGGAGTGTATTCCCCGTTGATCAGTTTAAAGAGCGACGACTTGCCCGCGCCGTTGGGTCCGATGAGACCGATGCGCTGGTCGTGCTGCACCTCGAAGTTGAGATCAGAGAAAATGGTGTGTGCCCCCAGGATGAGGGTGGCGTGATTGATGGACAATGAAATCATAACGGCACTATTGTAGCTGAAAAATCAGATTTCTTTTAGTGAATATCACCACGGAGGGCACAGAAAACTTCCTTGTTGAATGCTCAGTGTTCTCGCGGTGTGTGCGCCCTGTTCTGTAGGGCTGTGACTCTGTGGTTGATCAGCAATGCACGTGGTTCCCATTCCACATGGAATTACACCATTTTATGAAAATGTCGGTTAATGCCGAAAGGATAATGCTGGGGATCAAGAAAGAGACTAAACAAAACGCGGATTTTTCCATATTAACATCTACCTTGATTTATGATAGCATTTGTCGGCTTACAGACAACACGATCTGTTTAAAGGAGAACACATGAAAGCTACCCCCCGTTATTTCTTTATCCTTTCCCTGCTCGCTGTGATGGTGCTGACTCTCAGTGCTTGCGGCGGCGCAGCCACCCCAATCGCCGGTTCGAGCACAGATTTCCCCGATACAGCCACCGTTGCCGTTGCCACCCCGGAATGTCCATACGGCAAATGGCAGGTGACTAATTTCGATTCTTACATGCAGTCAGTCATGAGCGGCATCAACAGCTTTCAGGCCGACGCGACCATGACCAACACCGGTACCTCCGGAACGGCGTACATCACTTTTAACGAGGATGGCACCGGATCGTTCGCTGCCGAGAACTTTATCAACAACTTCACCATGAGCATTTCTGCCGGCGATAGCACCATGGACTTCCCCGTCATCCTCACCCAGAACGGCACCTCGACCGCTCACTTCACCATCGATGGCGACAAGATCACCCTCGATGACCAGGACCTCGGCGATTACGTGATCACCATCGACATTTCCGGCAGCACCAGCAACATGGATACCAGTGTGTTTGGCACTCCCGGTTCAACCAAGCTGTACCAGTTCTCCTGCCCTGACACCAATTCGCTTACGCTCAAGGTGATCGCCGTGGAAGACATGGACCTGGCTCCGCTGACCTTGACCCGCGTTCCCTAGTGTTCCACTGACCCATTGAATCCCTGCCGCGTTCCAAAAGCAGGGATTTTTTACTGTTCCTGCCGGTGGTAAAATTAGCGCATCTCAACTCGAGGAGATTGAATGGAGCCATCCGATGTTGCGCCGTTGGTCGAAGTCACCCGCGGAACCATTGTAGAGTCGATCCATTTCGGTGTGTTCGTGGTTACCGATAATGCCGGCAGGATCTATGCTTCAGAAGGTAACCCGGGGGCCTCCACCTATTTGCGATCTTCAGCCAAACCTTTCCAGGTGCTGCCATTTGTTGTGAGCGGAGGAATGGAACATTTCAGCCTGACCGACCGCGAACTGGCGGTGATGTGTGGTTCACACCACGGCACCGACGAACACGTGAAAGTCATCCAGGGTATCCAGGCCAAAATCGGGATCGATGCTTCCAACTTGCAGTGCGGCATGCATCCCCCCAGCGACGCGGCCACCGCTGAACGGATGCTCGTGAACCACGAGGAGAATTCACCCCTGCGCCACAACTGCTCGGGCAAACACACCGGCATGATGGCAGCCGCACTCATGCGCGGCCTGCCCATTGACAACTATCTCGACCCGCAGCACCCGGTGCAGCAGGCCATTTTCCAGGCATTCAGTGGCATGACCTTTGTACCCGTATCCGAGATGTCCTTCGGCAAGGACGGATGCTCCGCTCCGGTCTTTGCTGTGCCCATGCGCGCGGCAGCCATGGCTTTTGCCAGACTGGCCGATCCGTCCGGATATCCTGAACTGCGATGCAGTTCTCTGCGCCGCATTTTCAGTGCCATGACCGCCAACCCCGACATGGTCGCCGGACCCGGTGCCTTCGACACCGTGCTGATGCAGGTGGCAGAAGGTAAGATCCTGGCCAAGGGCGGCGCCGAGGGATACCAGGCGCTGGCCGTTTTACCCGGCGCATGCGGTAAGGACAGCCCGGCGTACGGCATCACCATCAAGATCAGTGACGGCGACCTGGCCGGCGCGCGCGCCCGTACCACCGTGGCCGTGGAGATCCTGCGTAAGCTTGGCGCACTGGATGCGACTCAACTCGCGCAGCTCGAAAAATTCCGAGAACGACCGCAGCATAACTGGCGGAAGATCGAAGTGGGCGAAATACACACCTGCTTCAGCTAATAAAATGATGAGACCCCGAATTTATTCGGGGTCTCTTGTATATCGGGGAGTTTACTTCGATTTCAACAAATAAAGCGTCCGTTCGCTGCCGGGGACTTTTTCTTTTTGCTCGATCTTGAAGGATTCACCAAAGGCGGCTTCGAAGCCTTCTTCGGTGTATTGCGGGAAAATGTCCTTGCGGGTGGCCAGCAGGCGTTTGACCTGGCTGTCGCTCTTGGGCACAAACTCGACGATCGCCCATTTGCCGGCAGAGGCCAGTGTCGCGGCGAACGAGCCCAACGGCACGTTGTTGGAGATGGAGATGTGATGGATGAGCGCCAGTGCCATCACCAGGTCCACCGGGCCGCGCTGGTAGAACGAATCGCGTTCCTGGTTGGCCCAGCCAATGGCCGCGCTCGGGTTGGTCAGGTCGATCACCAGCGGCAGGATATTCTTCTCGCCGGTTTGTTTGATGGCCAGGTAGTCTTTCTCAACGGCCACCGGATCGATATCGCTGGCCAGGGTGAAGATGCCGCGTTTCGAGCCTTCACGGCTGAATAGACCGTTGTTGGCACCCAGGTCCCACAGCGAGGCGGGTTTGACCTTCTCGATCATCTTACCGACGATCTCGCCCTTCAGTTTAAGCGAATCGGATGAATAATTGGTGGCGCTGTAATACTCGCCCCACTCGGTGCCTTTGGGTTCCCACTTCAGCTCTGAGATAGTCTTGGTGAGGCCATTGAGCATGTTGATCTGTCCGGCCTTGCCCATCGAAAGATTGGTGGAGCCGGTCTCGGGTTTGTCGGCATACTGTTTCTGCAAGTTGGCGTGCATGTGAATGTGCAGAGCCAGCCCGGAGAGGCCAAGTTTGGTCTTACCCGGCAGCAGTGCGCTGGCCAGGTCGAGGGGGATGCCGTCGATGTAGACGCGCAGAAGCTGGGTCAGGCGGATATCCACCAGCGAAGCCAGTGCCAGCGGCGCTAAAAAATGCTGGCAGAACTGGCGATAGCCGTCCCACAGGGCGCCTTCTTTGTAAGTGTCAAAGGAAAGCGTATCAATGAGCACGGGTTTGCCGTCGATGAACTGGATGTTGTAAGCGCTGGCATCTTTGAGGATCATGCCCTTGTTCAATGCCTGGCGCGCCACTTCCAAAGTGAGGAGGGCGGCGTCTTTGAGCTGACTGAAACTCCACTCGTATGGATATGAGATGAACGGCACCGTCTGCGGTTGGATGACCTTGTAAGCCAGGTCCTTATCAGCCGGGGCTTCCTTCGTCTCCTCGTGGGCGACGAGCCAGCCTTTCTCAGTGAGCAGCTTATACAGGCCGCCAGACATCAAGCGGTCGTAATCTTTTTGGTAACTCAGGTTTACCTGACGGAGGAGCTTTCCATCGCGCTTAAAGATGAATCCGGACGGATCGCGGAAAGACGAACCGAGTTTTTCACTTCGGCTGCTCATCTACGGTTTCATCCTCTGAAGCTTCAGGCTGCGGGGGAACGTACTTCTCGCCTTTAAAGAACGCCTTGATGCGTCCCCAGAACATTTTCATTAAGATGGCAATGCTGCCGAGGAAACCGGCGGCGATCAGTTGGATCAAGAGGCTGCCTGAGCCGGGATCAAGATAACGGATATTGAAAAGAATGTGATGCATGTTGCCTCCAAAATTTTTTCTGAAATTCGATTATATCGCTTTTTGGATGTTTTTTCAGCAAGAAGTATGGTTGAAACGTTGCGGAGATTTTCTTATACTTATGTTGAGAACCATGGAGGTTACCCGTGAAAACCATGCGTTTATTGGATGATACGCTCGAAGTTGAGGTCGGGTTTTCATGCGAAGATGCTGATCTTGAAGACAACATCTGCATCGTGGTCAATGAGACCTGCCCGGAAGATGAGAAGATCTTCAAACACGAAGAAAGCCACATCTTCCTCACCCGCAAACAGGCGCGCGATCTGGCCAATGCCCTGACCGCGGCCATCAAGGCAAGTGAAGAACAGAGCGCCTGACCTCTCCAGCGTGTGGTTAGAGGTTTCGCCGATATTTATTTGATGGTCACTGTGTAAATAACAAAGCACAACGATTCCGTTGCGCTTTGTCGTTTGTATGGATT
>CAYWCH010000099.1:0-6515 GCA_964456715.1 uncultured Anaerolinea sp.
TCCTGCTTTCCATTGCGAAGAACGCTGCCCAAAAGCATAAAAAACACGTGGCCGTGTTCTCCCTTGAAATGTCGAACGAGCAGCTGGTCCAGCGTTTGATCGCCCAGGAAACCCGCATCGATACGCAGCGCCTGCGTACCGGTAAATTGGAAGAACACGAATGGGAACTCTTTACCCAGGCCACCGAAGTGCTGGGTGATACCCATATCTGGCTGGATGACACTCCAGCGATCACCCCGCTGCAATTGCGTACCAAGTGCCGTCGTTTACACATGGAGTATTCACTTGACCTGGTTATCGTTGACTATTTGCAGTTGATGGGCAGCGACAGCCGGAACGAGAACCGTGTTCAGGAGGTCTCGTTCATCTCGCGAAGTCTCAAAGTGCTGGCGAGGGAACTGAACGTGCCTGTGCTGGCAGCGGCTCAGCTATCGCGCGCCGTCGAGCAGCGCACAGATAAGAAACCGATCCTTTCCGACCTGCGCGAGTCGGGTTCGCTGGAACAGGACGCCGATATTGTCATGTTCATTCACCGTCCCGACGCCCTCGAAAAGGACAATCCGCGCCAAAACATTGCTGAACTGATCGTGGCCAAACATCGTAACGGCCCCACCCATCCGGGCATCGAATTGGTGTTCCTTAACAACCTGGCCCGCTTTGAGAACGCAGCCACTTTCACCGGTGGTTTTGAAAAAGAAGGCAAGCATGCCGGAGCCAGGAAGTGATGAACCATTTCAAGGGGTTCGACGAAAGCGTGGGTTCACCGGAAGCGATCCCCGCTGAATTCTTTACCGAATTGCTTCCATCTATCTCCGATATGGATGAGTTGAAGGTGATCCTGTGCATTTTTAATTTGCTGCGGGGCAGGAACGAGCCGGTGAAGTATTTTTTCCTGGATGACCTGATGGAGGACGAAGCGGCAACAGGTTGTTTTACCGATGAAGCATCACTCTTGTCTGCTCTTGAAAAAGCCGCGGTTCATCAGGCAATTCTGCCCGGGCAATACGACGGGCGCCGGCTTTATTTCCTCAACACACCCCGTGGCAGCGGTGCCTGGCGCGCCCTTCAGAAGGGCGCTTGGACGCCGGACAGCCGCAGGACGATCGCGCCGGATCCCGATCAAAAGCCGAACCTGTTCGCGCTTTATGAGAAAAACATCGGCCCGCTGACGCCGATTCTGGCTGAAACCCTGGAAGATGCTGAAAAGGAATATCCCGCCGATTGGCTCGAAGACGCAATAAAAATCGCGGTAAAGAAAAACGTGCGCAATTGGCAGTATATAGAAGCGATCTTGCGCTCCTGGAAGGAGAAAGGACGCAATGAAGAAAATAAACGCAACGATCAAGAAAATCCAAGAAGGTACATCGAGGGTGACCTTGCCGACTACATCAAACACTAACAGCGAACCGGTATGCCCGATCTGCGGAGGGGTTGGTTACATCCGCCAGGATCTGCCTGTTGGCCATCCCGATTTTGGAAAATTACAGCTTTGTGTGTGCCAGCAGCAAAAGGTCAACCAATCGGCGCATTCGCGCATGTACCAGACCAGCAACCTTGAGTTATTCAAGAAGATGACCTTCGACTCATTTTCCACCCAGGGCCGCATGGGGCTTGGCGATTACCAGATCTTCTCGCTGCAAAACGCGCTGAGTGCTGCAAGGCAATTCGCTGCCTCACCAAAAGGATGGCTGGTACTGACCGGCAGCTATGGCTGCGGCAAAACCCACTTGGCGGCTGCCATTGCCAATACCTGCGTTGAATACGGCATGTCCACCCTGTTCCTTACTGTTCCAGACCTGTTGGATTGGCTGCGTTATTCCTACGGTTCGACCGATGTTTCTTACGAACAGCGCTTCGATGAGATACGCAACGTCGGTCTGCTGGTGTTGGACGACTTGGGAGCCCAAAATGCCACCCCGTGGGCGGTGGAAAAGCTCTTCCAGATCGTCGATTATCGCTATCTGCGCCGCTTGCCGATGGTGGTGACCTCAAACCAGCGCCTGGAAGACCTGGACGACCGCATCCGCAGCCGGCTGCAGGATCCCGAACTGTCCACCCTTATCCATATTGCCTCGCCGGACTACCGCGCACCCATCCGCGAGGTCAATGACCCGCTGGTACACCAGTTGCAGCTTCTGAGCGATCGCAGTTTCGGCAATTTCAGCCTGCGCGAACCGGAACATTTCGATCCGGATCTACAGGCGAGCCTGGAATCCGCCTTCAAGGATGCCCAGGAATTTGCCGAGCATCCGCACGGCTGGCTGGTGCTGGTGGGCGGATACGGCTGCGGCAAAACCCACCTGGCAGCTGCCATTGGTAATTACCGCAAGGGCATGGGCGACGATCCGATCTTCGTGGTCGTGCCCGATCTGCTAGACCACCTGCGCGCCACCTTCGGTCCGAGCAGTAACGTCTCGTATGATGAGATGTTCCAAAGGGTGAAGGCTGCTCCCATCTTGATCCTGGACGATATGGGCACCCAGAGCGCCACTCCCTGGGCGCGCGAAAAGCTGTATCAGATCCTCAATGAGCGTTACAATGCCAAACTGCCGACCGTGATCACCACATCACAGAAGCTCGAAGACCTGGATTCACGCATCCAGAGCCGCATGCTGGATAACCGGCTGTGCACCATTTGCGCGGTGCTGGTTCCGTCTTACCGGGGCGGCGGTCGCAGCGAACGAACACGCCGAACAAAATAGACTCATCACAATAATCAGAACAGGGCGCAGCAACGCTGCGCCCTTACAGGTTAACTTCTATTCAAACTGAGTGATTACTTGACCGGTTTCAGTTCGGATGTGCAATTGGGGCAGCGGGTGGCTTTGACCGAGACCTGGGTGATGCAGTAGGGGCATTCGCGCGTGGTGGGCTCGGCAGCGGGGGCGGGTTTGGCAGTGAGGCGGTTCACCTGGCGGATCAGCAGGAAGATGACCAGGGCAACGATGAGGAAATCGATCAGGGTATTGAGGAACACGCCGTAATTCAGGGTGGCCGCACCGGCTGACTGCGCTTCGGCAAGGGTTGCGTATTTACCTTTTCCCAGGTTGATGAACAGGTTGGAAAAATCAACCTTTCCCAGCAGCAACCCGATGGGGGGCATGAGGATATCGTTGACCAGCGAGGTGACGATCTTGCCAAACGCAGTTCCGATGATCACACCGATGGCCAGATCGATGACATTGCCGCGCAGGGCAAATTCCTTGAACTCTTTTAGCATTTATCCTCCTATGAAAAACAAAATGAGCCTTTTTGAAATTATACACTTCATTATTTTGGATTGTTCATGTGAGATAGTCAGCTTGTGAATGATAGAATTGGTCCCATGTTTGCCCGCTTGAACCAAGCCAGTAGATCGTACCCGCGCCAATTCTGGGTCATGGCCGGTGTGAGCCTGCTTGCCTGGACCTTTCACAACATGATCATGCCGTTCATGCTGATCTATGCCGGTGAGAAACTGAACCAGCCGCTGACCACCCTGACCGTGTTATTCACGATTTACGCGATTGCCGGTCTGGTGACTACCTTTTTCGGCGGCAGCATCGCCGATTTCTTGGGACGAAAATGGGTGATCGTCGTCTCTTTCTTTCTCTGCGCAGGGTCATGGCTGCTGCTACTCTGGGCGAACAACATGACGATGTTCATCGTATTCATGGTTCTCAACGGCGCCACCACGCCGCTTTATCGACTGGCCACCGACGCCATGATGGCCGACTTGGTCCCTGCCGACCGGCGTATGGATGCTTATTCCATCCTGCGCATGGGCAACAACCTGGGAGTGGCGATCGGCCCCGCCATTGGCGGGTTCATCGCTTCAATTTCGTATAACACTTCATTCATTATCTCGGGCAGCGGAATGATCTTGTGCACGCTGCTGGCGACGGCATTTTTTTGTGAGACGGCGCCATTGGTCGTCAAACCCAAAATCAAACAGAAGCGGTCTGCCGGTGGATACTTCCAGATACTGCGGGATCGCGATTTTATGGCCATCGTAGGCGCGTTTTCACTCAACCGCATCACCTCGTCCACCATCTGGCTGATGCTTGGCGCGTACGCTAAGACATACTTCAACATTGGCGAAGATCTCTACGGCTTCATCCCCACCACGAACGCCTTGATGGTCATTTTTCTGCAGGTGCTCACCACAAGATGGGTAAAACGCCACTCCCCCGGCTGGATGATGGTGATGGGTTCCGCTTTCTATGGATTAGCCATGTTTTGCATCGCCCTGGGCCATGGCTTTTGGGCTTTCTGGTTGGGTATGGTCGTTGCCACAATCGGTGAGATGATCCTGCTGCCCACTTCGACGACCATGGTGGCTGCGCTGGCTCCGGAGCAAATGCGCGGACGCTATATGAGCGTCTATACGCTCACCAACGGGGTCGGGCAGGGGGTGGGGCCGCTGCTGGGCGGTTTTTTGAGCGATGTCTTCTTCCCGGCGGCCACCTGGCTGGGAGGGGGATTGGTGGGGCTGGCTGGAGCGGCAGCGTTCATGGTGCAGGCTATCAAAAAGGGTCGTCCTGCCAAATCGCTTTAACCCAAACAAATCAAGCCATTGGTTATCGGGGAGTGCTGCTATTGCAGGGTATTGGTCATCTTTGTATAATGTTAAAGTAATGAAAATCGCTCGAAAAATCCTGCTATCAGTGGTACTTTGTGCCTTCCTGCTCGGGTTGACGGCCATTTCCGGTTTCGTCAGCGGTCAGGAAAGCAGTTCTGTCTACGTTCCGGAGACCGGGCACTGGATTTGGGGGGAATTCCTGGTCATGTACAACAGTGTGAGCGATCCTCTATTGTATTTTGGTTATCCCATCACCGATGATTTTATTGACCCGGTCACAAAGGAGCATGTCCAGTATTTCCAAAAAGTACGTTTCGACCTGGTTGATACCATCGACGGGCAGAAGGTGACCCTGGCTCCCCTGGGTCGTTTGCTGCATGAAGACGGCGCGCAATTGGCAGACGTAGCTGAAGATGGACCCACCTGCCAGCGCTTCGATAGTGGATATTCGGTCTGTTACGCGTTTTTGCAGTATTACGATGCCAATGATGGCGCGACTCATTTTGGCGAACCAGTCTCTGCCCTGGAAGTCATCGACGGCAGGTATGTGCAGTACTTTGAATATGCCCGCATGGAATGGTGGCCTGAGAAGGAATCCGGTCAGCGGGTCATTTTAACCGACCTTGGCAAGGTCTATTTTGACAAAGTGGTGACCAACCCCGAACTTCTTAAACCGGGCACGGCCAGCAACATCGCGGGTCAACTATTAAAACCGATCGTCCGTGTCTTTGCTGCAAATTCGCTGGTAGGGGTGGGTGAGCAACAAACGATATACATTATCGTGCAGGATCAGTATCTCAACGCCATTCCGCAAGCGCAGGTGGGTGTGACGATCATTCTGCCGGATGGAACCAGTGAGTTCTTCCGGTTGGATGAGACGAACGAATACGGCGTCAGCCAGGTTTCCTTCACCGTTCCAAACCTGGAAGTGCAATCCACCGTGACCATTGAGGCTGATGTGACCATACGCGGCGAGACCGCCACCGGCAACGGCTGGTTCCGGATTTGGTGGTAGTCTCTGCAAATTTCACGATTCGGATCAATTGAAGGTGATTATTTCAGACTCAACTCGTTGTAGAGCTTCTGATATTCGTTGGCATTGGCCGGGTTGAGCGAGAGGATGTTCTTGATCGTCGCCAGGCAGGCATCTTTGTCCTCAGCTTTAAGGAATTTTTCTGCCAATCCGTCCAGCTTTTCGATGGCTTTCGGAACCTGGTTGCGTGAGACGTAGTAATTGATCATGGCACGTTGAATGCCCATCTCAGCCGGGTGGTTCTCAAGCAGGTCATCCAGGAAATGCGAGCACTTGGCAAACTGATCGGCGTTTTCCATGATCTTGAGATAACTTTCCAACTCGCTCATGGCGGCATTGGGTTGACTCATTTGCAGGTGCAGGTCGATGAGGGTGGCACGCGGACCGGGTTCCTGAGGCTGCAGACTGCGTAATTGTTCGAAAATGCGAATGGCCGATTTCCAATCCAGGCTCTGCAGCTCGATATCTGCCAGCTTATTGAGGATCTGCAGCGACCATTTTTGGGTCGAACTGGATTGCTGTGAGAGCGACAGCGCGGATTGATAAGTCTGCCTTGCCAGGTCAAGCTCTGCCAGAAGATAATATACATTGGCCAGATCCATGTATTGCTGGATGGCATCGTCATGGCGGCCGCTGGATTTGTAGAGGTCGATCAATAATCCGCGCACCGACAGGTCCATGGGTGCCAGTTTGGTGACACGGCGCAGAAGATTGATGGCCTGGCTGGTCTCACCACGAATGTTGTAGGAATTGGCAATGAGAATGAACTTCTCCACTGCTTCAAGCATGCGGCCTTCAGAGATCAGCAATTCAGCCATTTGGATGTGCAGGGGAAGGTAAAACGGCGCGAAGGTCAGGGCGTGGTAGGCTTCTTCCATGGCGGAGCGCAGCTTTCCCTGGGTGGCCAATTGTTTGATGGAG
>CAYWCH010000099.1:6525-8872 GCA_964456715.1 uncultured Anaerolinea sp.
CGATCATCTGGCTGCTGTTCGATTCCAGGAACATCTCGGCCAGCGGCAACGGCGGGCTGCCTTCGGGCTGCGGCGGAAGCTGGTGACGGGCAGCGGTCATATAATCGCGCCAATCCGGACGCATCAATTGTGTATTGATCACACTGCACAATCGGCGGATATCCTTTACGTCCGTTACCCTTTGATGGGCATCGAGGATGGGCTCGTAAAGTTGGAATAGTTCATCGCTCTGTTCCACCGGGATCGTATCGCAATCGGCCAGTCTTAAGGCTTGAAGATAATTTGTGCTGGCTTCTTTATACTGATTGGATTGCTCATTGATATCAGCCATGAGCAGGTAGGAAGCGAGTGAGTAATCGGGATTCTTGACTGATTTTTGTAAATACTGGATGGCTTTCTTGGCGTCTTTCTTGCGCAGCAGCAACCCCAGTACGAAATAGGAAGCAGATTGGTTCAAGCCGAGATCGATGGCGCGATCCAGTTCACCGGCGGCCTGTTCATCCTGCCCGGAGGTCTGCAGATCGATCGCCTGGCTCAAATGGGTCTGGATGCGCGCTCGTTCAACCATTTCAGGATTCAAGCCACCTGTACCGCGGGTGAGCGCATGAATGCCGCGGCGGCTGACCTGGTTGTTGGTTTGATTCTCTTCCGTCTGGTCAAAGAGCAGGCTGGCCATTTCCTTCAGAGCCTTTAGCCGTGTTTCGGTGATGGGATCGTAATGGGTGGGTTCCTTCTCTTCCAGATTTTCCTTTGCCCCTTCCATTTCTTTCACCTGGGCCATGCGGACCGCGCCCATGGAATCGCTCTTACGCCCGGGTTTGGGAAGCATCTGGTTGGCCTTGAGCATATTCAAGGCCTTTTTAGCATTTTCGTTATTCGGCGAAAGCTGCAAGGAGTATTGCACCACCTGGGTGGCCTTGGCGGCATCTCCCCCGGCCTGCATTAGGGCAGCGGTGGCGAGGTATTCGGTCACAGCTTCATCCTTGCGGCCCAGTTTGTCAAAGATCATGGCCAGGCGGGTGTGGACAGTCTGGTTTTCAGGGACGAGCAGAAGGGCGTTATTGAAATCATCCACAGCCCGGTCAACGTCGCGAGCCTTTAACTGCATTTCTGCGCCCTGCATAAAGGATTGGACGGCTTCATTCATCAGGCCGGTGCGTTCGTAGATCCTGGCGATCTTTTCGAATGGCATGGGATCGTCCGGTTGTAAGGCAGAAACGCGCTGGTAAACTCTCAGGGCTTCATCGTATTGCTTTAACTGGAAGTGAGCGAGACCCAGGCTGGCAAGCGCGGTGGGCTGGTCGGGGGTCTCTTCAAGGGCCTGGGCATAGAACTCGACAGCTTTATCCCAGTCCTGATCCCAGGCTGCGGAGTGGCCCTGATTCATAAGTGTTTGAAATTTTGCAGAGTCGCCGGGCATTTTCTTTTCCTAATCTGGCATTACTTGCATACTCCCCCAGTTTACACCACTTCGGGCTTCTGTGAGGAGTGGAATGGATAAAATGTATGCGTTTTCCATCACCCGATGAACGACACGAGCGGTGTCTTTTAGTTCTGTTACGGGCACTTCCAAAACAAGTTCATCATGTACCTGCAGCAGCATTTTCGCAGAAAGGTTCGCGGCTGTCAGCGCGGGTGGCAAGGCGATCATGGCGAGCTTCATGATATCTGCGGCGGTACCCTGGATGGGTGCGTTGATGGCTTCACGTTCTTCGCGGTTCTTCATGGCCACATTGCTTGGGTTGGCCAGGTTGGGGAAGTAGCGCCTTCTGCCCAACATCGTCTCCACGTAGCCCTGGCGAGCGGCGAGGGTACGAATACCGTCGAGGTATTTCTTGACGCCGGGGAAGTGTTCGAAGTAATCCCTGACGAAGTTTTCCGCTTCACCCAAAGTGAGGTCGGTGCTGCGGCTGAGACCGAACGCGCTCATGCCGTAGATCAGGCCGAAGTTGATGGCTTTAGCATGGCGGCGCTGCTCCTTGGTCACTTGGTCAAGCGAGACCCCATAGATGGCAGCGGCTGTGGCGGCGTGGATGTCCTGTCCGGCGCGGAAGGCGTCAAGCATGGATTCATCACCAGACATGTGGGCGACGATCCTTAGTTCGATCTGTGAGTAATCGACCGAGAGCAAAACATGAGCCGGCGCTGCCACGAAGCCTAAGCGTACCTGCCGTCCAATCTCGGTTCGGGTGGGAATGTTTTGCAGGTTGGGGTTCGAGGAGGCCACCCGTCCGGTGCTGGTGCCGGTTTGACTGTAGCTGGTGTGCACCCGGTTGGTCTTGGGGTTGATCTGCAACGGCAGGGCATCGAGATAGGTTGATTTCAGCTTGGACAATTCGCGGTACTC
>CAYWCH010000100.1:0-6157 GCA_964456715.1 uncultured Anaerolinea sp.
AGCCCAAACCCGTGGCAAAGAGAATGTATAAATGCGGATCATTATCCACTCCAGGGATCCATTCATTACCGAAAAACTCCTGATCGGTGGGATAGATCCTCCGGGAGAATTTGTCCATCACATACTTTAGTTCCTCTTGATCGATATTCACCCCCTGCTCGACCCAAAAGTAAACTGTATCCGATTCATATGCCAGGTAAGCTGTGATCTGCTTGTTTTCGTTCGTATCTGAATTCGATACCCAGAAATTTAACGCACTACCAACCTGGAAATTTCTCGGCGCAGTCTCCAGGGTGCGTGGGATATCCTTTTTTCCCTGGAACTTTTCCGCCAACGAGACCCAATCTGCACTGGGGATGACAGTGTTCTTGAGGATCTCAAGCGTTTCATCTGCTTTAGAAAAATCAGGAGTTTTTGTGGGGAAATCATTCGAATCTGGAGTGGCCGTTACATCCATGGATTCAGTAGGTGTATAGACCAAAGTCTCCTGAAACGAGAAATTGTTAATGCCGGGTATAACCTTGTTGAACAACATCGTTCCACCACATATGATTCCCCCTACCAGGCACAAACAAAAAAAGCCAAGAAAAATTGAAAGTACGATCTTCTCAGAGCGATCCATTATGCCTTCTTTCTGCAGCAAATATCCACCGCCAGGTAGCTGCCACCAGGCCGGTAGTAAACCAGATATATGATAATGCAAAACTATCCAAGCTAAACCCCTCGATTATAAACGCGATCAGCATTAATCCGCCCATCCAACCGATTGACTTAAGCAGCTTCGAATCACTGGATAGTAACTTCCTTGATGTGAAACCGGTAGCCAATAGAAAAACACAAAACAATGCGAAACCAACGATCCCCGTTTCAGCCAAAATTCGTACCCAAAGGCTTTTTACATTCATCAATCCTTCAGATCTGTAAATCAGATCTCGCACCTCTGCCAATTGCCAGGCATTATCCGGCAGCAGCTCCTGGAAATAAAAACCAGCGTTCCCCAAGCCAACACCGAAAATCGGATGATTGGAAAATACTCTCCATCCTGTTTGCCAATAAATCGCACGTTCGCCAAATTGAAGGGAATCAAAATACTTGATCAATCCTCCTTGTTTTAACGTCTCCAATGAAAATACATCCGCCATCCTGGCATCGACTTTACTCAGAACAAATATGGATCCGAAGACGATCCCCAGGTAGACAATCACAACGGCCATTACCATGATCACATTCAAGACCATCTTGAACCGGCTCGCAGACCACTTGCTGCTGATCCGTTTGATCAACCAAATATTGAGCTTAATAAACAGGACAGCCATCACAAGGAAAAAAGCCGCCCAACCAGCTCGAGAAGCGGTTGCGATCAGGGTGATCACTCCCCCGACCAGCAAAATATTTTCAAAGGAGAATTTCCATGCCTTATTACTGTGTGCTGAAAATTTGGTTATTGTCGCTCCAAGCCAATATGGCAGGTAAACGATATTCAAAAGATGAGCCAACCAGGAAGGTTCTGATGTGAAGCCAATGGCGCGGTGCACATGCAGATTTGTAGTTGTGAAGAACAACTGGATGGCACGCAGCGGAGCTCTTATCGAATGGGGCGCGAGCAAGATGGCAACCAGGAACAACAGCGCCCAGAAGATCATAACAGCGCCACTCCAATTTAATACACGCAGTGTCTTCCTAATTCTCTCCTCCGAGGTTGCTAGGCTAACCGTAATCAGATAGAAGAAAAATCCGATCGTCAGTGTGGCGACACCCTCAACTACAGCTTTTTGTAAATCATTGCCTTTGTATGAGGGAACCAGGCAGAAAAAACTAATGAAAGTGGAAATGAGTGCAACGATGAAAAAAAACAAGACGATCTTCGTTTGAAATGGAAATTTTCCATCACGTTTTAGATAGACAGGCAGCCACAGCCCGATCAGTAGCATAAGAAAAATGATAGATGCTGGCGCAACCGATGAGGTATGCAGTACCTTGGCGACTAGTGGAAAGCTGGATATCGGTAATAATGCCACCAATCCCAACCAGGAGAACTCAATGATCCTTTGGTAAGTCAGCTTCATTATGACCCGGCCTGTTTTTCTTTGGGCCAACCGGCAAGGAACAAAATCAATCCCAGGCACAATCCAATCATCGCGCCGGCGAAGACCATCCATCCCCTCGCCATCAATACCGGTGATGTAGGAAGTGTTGGCTTTGTTGTCAGAGCGTAGCTTGTATGCATAAAGGTCAAAGAGGTTGAGTAGTTAATCCCGTTGGTGTTTTCTGCGGCTTCTGCCATTTCCTGGCGAATTTCATCCAGGTTCTGTGTGTTGCATTCGACAGATGCCGGATCAACCATTACCGATTCCTCGAAGCAATCTGTCAATGAGTTGATGTACTGCTGATAAACGAAGGCAATTTCGTTTTTGGAATTCATCTCAGATAGGGCATTCATCGCGGCTTCTGCCCAGTATTTATTCAATTTTTTTGCATCCTTTGGAGAATCATCACGGACCCGCATCACCCAACTTGAATCCTGACGATCCAACGAGGACTTCGCTTCGAATTCATCCAGGGTAATGTCCCAACCCTCCAAATTGGCCTGCTCAATTGCTTTCAATTTCACATCACTTGAACCAATGATTCCACCGATCGCTTTATAAACGTGATCCTTTCCCCAATCGTCAATTCTTCCCAATTGTGAATAATCCAATGTAGACGTGATCACCGATTCGGATTCATACACCTGCGGGATGAAATGTGAGATCAATAACCCCACCATGCCAGCAAGGATCATCAACCCGACCAATATCCACCAGTACCGCAATACTTTTGTGAATAACTCGGATGTTTTGAAATCATTGGTCATAGTCTCACCCTTTATTGAAATGATTTTTAATTATACTGACAATTAAACAAAAAAAGCCCCGAAGGGCTTTTTGTTAACATTCTTTAGTTCTGTTTGAAATTTATAATGATCAGGTTTTTTCCACAATTTGCAGACGTATTAAAGCTGATCTTATCGGTCAGCGCTTTCCCCTCCGGAGTAAAGAGCTGAATGAATAATTTTCCGGTTGTTTTTATCGCGCTTGAACCGAGAACAATTTCATAGCTTCCAGGTCCATATGGCGTACCGTTTACCATCCCGGTCACTGCTACTTTTTTAATCGCAACACCATTATACTTGCCAGTTATCTTGATGATGTAATTCATCAAAGGATTGCCGTCACTATCAAATACCTGACCCGCCACGCCTGCCCAATTACAGCCTTTTCCACTATGAGCGAAGTTTTTAATATAACTCGGAGAACCCGATTGTAATGCAAAGCTCAGTGGAGAAGTGGTCGGAGTTGGAGTGAATGATGGTGTAGCTGTCGGAGGAATGGCAGTCGGGGTAAAAGTAGGTGGCTCAAGTGTGGCTGTTGGTGTGTTGGTATAAACCTCAGTCGGATCCTCGGTGACAATAATGGTTGCAGTTTCGGTTGGGATCTCGATCGGATCTTCAGTTATAGGTACGGCAACAGTGGCTGTTGCTTCCTCTCCGCACATATTCCCCCCCTGGTCGCCATTGATCTCCTCTTCAGTAACTGTCAGATCGATCACCTCTGTATTCGCCGCGGCGATCGTTGTGATGAGGGGTGTAACGACCGTTGCTGTTCCCTCCGTGACCGATAATCCCCCGTTGGAAACATAAACAGAGCAAGCGGCGATCAAAACCAGGATCACCATCCAGAGCATTTTCTTAAGCATTCCGACCTCCAATTCACCATTTTTCCATAACCGATTAGGTGCACGTTTCGTGCCAGGATTGCTCCAAGGATTCAGGTTGGATAAACCCCTCAAGAATGCTTTTCAATAATCCATCCTGTGTAATCTAATGTAAAATAGACTCGAAAAGGTGAATCAATGAAACAATTACTGCAAAATATGCGTGATGGTGCCACCCGGATAGTCGATGTTCCAATCCCTTCAGCAAAAAAGAAAACAGCCCTGATCGAAACAGCCTGTTCGCTCGTTTCTGCCGGGACTGAAAGAAAATTGGTCGAATTTGCCGAGAAAAACCTGGTTGGCAAAGCAGCCTCAAGACCCGACCTTGTAAAACAAGTAATGGCCAAGGTAAAAAGGGAGGGCATCCTTCCCACCATCGAAGCGACCTTTAATAAACTGGACCAGCCGATTGCCCTGGGATATTCCTCAGCCGGGACAATTCTCGAAGTAGGCGATGGACTGACGGGTTTCAAAGTTGGTGATCGTGTAGCCTGCGGTGGGGGGAATTATGCTGTCCATGCTGAATATGCGATCGTGCCGCAGAATTTGCTCGTAAAGATCCCTGACAATGTCGATTTTGAATCAGCATCCTTTACCACCCTGGGCGCAGTCGCCATGCAGGGTTTCCGGTTGGCGAGCCCTCAGGTCGGTGAAAGCGTTTGCATCATTGGTTTGGGTCTGCTCGGATTGATTACCGTGGGAATTGCGCGCGCCGCCGGCTGTAACGTTTTTGGTATCGATCTTTCGATGCAGCGGGTAAAACTGGCTCGTTCCATGGGTGCCAATGCCGTGAAAAGAGAGAATTGCGAAAGCAACGCGTCCACCTTCACCGGCGGCATGGGATTTGATCACGTTTTGATCAGCGCGGATACCCCTTCCGATGATCCGATCGAACTGGCCGGAACGCTGGCCCGCAGCAAGGGGAACGTGGTGTCAGTGGGAGTTGTCGGACTGAACATTCCTCGCAAGACCTATTACGAAAAAGAACTCGACTTTAAAGTCTCCCGTTCCTACGGTCCTGGTCGATACGACACATCGTATGAAGAAGGCGGGGTCGATTATCCGTATGATTTCGTCCGCTGGACCGAAGGGCGAAACATGCAGGCTTTCGTTAACCTATTGGGTTCAGGCAGATTGGATATCCGGCCGCTGATCTCACACCGGTTTGATATCGAAAATGCAGAGAAGGCCTACGACCTGATCACCGGGAAATCGCACGAAGAATTTCTGGGCGTTTTGCTCACTTACCCCCAAAAACCTTCCACAGGAATCAAAGAGAAAAAAGTAACCTTCTCACCTGTTCATCCTTCCACTGACAAGATCAAAGTTGGAGCGCTTGGAGCAGGCAATTACGCGACTGCGACCTTTTTACCGGCAGTCAAGAAAAGCAAAAATGGAGACCTGGTCGGGATTGCCTCAGCCGCCGGTCTCACCGCGACCACTGCCGCCAAACGTTTCGGATTCAGGTATGCCAGCTCAAATGAATCGGATATCGTGAACGATTCGGGGATAAACACTGTGATCGTGATGACCCGGCACAATTCCCACGCGCGCGAAGTAATGGAACTGCTCAAAGCTGGCAAGAATGTGTATTGCGAGAAGCCACTGGCACTGAATGACGAAGAACTGGGAGCGCTGGAAAAAATGTTGCAAAAACCCGGTTTGCCCTTGTTGACGGTCGGGTTCAATCGCCGCTTCGCTCCCCAGGCAGTCGCCTTGAAAGCGTTCTTTGCATCGAACAATGAACCGCTGCACATGCATTACCGCATCAATGCGGGCTTCCTGCCTTCCAATCACTGGCTGCACGATCCGATCCAGGGCGGCGGACGCATCATCGGCGAAGGCTGCCATTTTATTGACTTCCTTTCTTTCCTGACCGGTGAAACGCCAATTGCCGTTTTCGCTTCAGCATTGCCCGATGGCGGAAAATACCACCAGGACAATGTCTCCATGATCTTCAGATATCCCAATGGTTCAGTGGGTGTTATCGAATACCTGGCCAATGGCAACAAGAGCTTCGGCAAGGAACGAATTGAAGTATTCGGAAGCGGCAAGGTGGCCGTCCTGGACGATTTCCGTTCATTGGATTTGATCAGCGAATCCAACCACGTTACCAGGCGCTCCCTCCTTGGTCAGGACAAAGGACACAAGGCTGCCTGGATAGCCTTTTGTGAAGGCATCCAAACCGGAAAACCGACCATCGATTATTCACACCTGATCGGGGTGACGCGGTCCAGTTTTGCAGTGATGAAATCACTGGAAACCGGAAAAGAGATTGAGATCTAGGCTGCGGCCGCTGTGAACCCGGTAGAAAAAGCATTTCTCCTGCTGACAGAACTTGGCCCTGCTCAATTGGCGGAGAATTTCCTTTACCGTCTGCAGGTAAAGAGTGGCTGGATCGAAC
>CAYWCH010000100.1:6167-8871 GCA_964456715.1 uncultured Anaerolinea sp.
AAGCAAATCCAGTCGCCATCTTTGATCGATTTTGAAAATGTCTCGATCTTCTCTTTGGATGCGGTCAGAAACGTCAAAGAGACAAAAACCTATATCGATCAAGCCAATGAGCTCGTTACAGGAAAATTTCGTCCTTTTGGTGGTGACCTGGCTCCGCTGGATTTATCGCTTCCTCAGCCGCTCATGCATTGGACGAAATACGGCGATTCGATAAATGGCCGGGATATTAAAACACTGTGGGAACCCGCCCGCTTTACCTGGGCAATCCCCTTATGCCTGGCGTATACCCTCACAAACGACGAAAAGTACCCGCAAACCTTCTGGAAATTCTTCGAATCATTTATTAAAAACAATCCCGTCAATCTTGGTCCGAACTGGAGCTCAGCCCAGGAAGTCGCCCTGCGGTTGATCCCGTGGACCATGGCCGGACAGGCGTTTGTTCGATCGCCGCAAAGCACTTCTGAAAGGATGAAGACTTTATCGGATGCAATTTGGCAGCACTGTTTGAGAATCCCTGCCAGCCTGCATTATGCCCGTTCACAACACAATAACCACCTGCTCAGTGAAGCGCTTGGATTGATGATCGGCGGTTGGTTGTTCAAATCCGAAACCCAGGGACGGTATTGGTTGGATCTTGGGGTCAATGAATATCAAAAAGGGATCACCAGCCTGGTTGACGCGGATGGGACTTTCAGCCAACACAGCACCAATTACCACCGCATGCTGCTGCACCTTTCATTGATCTATCGACGGATCATCCACCTGGCGGGAATGACAGAGCCGGTGGTTGTCAAAGAGCGTCTGGAAGCTGCCACAGGCTGGTTGGCTGGCATAATGGATCAACCCTCCGGCTGCACCTCAAACCTGGGGCATAACGACGGAACAAACTTGTTGCCAATTGGGAGTAATGGCTACTCCGATTGCCAACCCACAATCCAGGCAGCGAGCCTCTCCTTTCTTGGAAAAGCCTGCATGCCATCCGGTAAATATGATCATCTGGCTGATCTGGTGGCTATTCCAAAACCGAACGAGTCTCAGAGCTATTTGTCCGGGATTACCTCCCCGGCCACCCACCGCATCGGGAATGATAAGACTTGGGCCAGTTTGCGTGCATGTGCTTTTCGATCGCGTCCCGCCCATGCTGATATGCTGCATACTGAATTATGGCTGAATGGAATCAACCTCGCGGTGGATGCCGGAACCTATGCCTACAACCTGCCCTCCCCATGGGACAACTCCCTGGCACGAACAAGAGTCCACAACACAGTCATGGTTGGCGATCAGGATCAAATGATCCGCGCCGGTAAATTTCTGTGGCTGAAGAGGGTGAATGCAAACATCATTGAGCAAAACGCAAATCATCTGTCTGCTGAGATTTCGGTCAGGCAGAAATACCCCTACAGGCATATCCGTCAGCTCGTATTCGTTTCGCCTGAACGATTGGATGTAACTGATGAGATCGCCCTGTTAGGTCAACCTGATCACCCTCTTCCGGTATCGATCCAATGGCTTCTGCCGGATTGGAGCTGGGATTATCAATCCAACACACTCACTATCTCGAATCAGCAATATCATATCCAACTCGAAATCACCGCAAACTGCGATGGTGAAGAGGTTCACAGCGGTCCGGTTTCATTGATACGTGCCGGTGAGAAACTGATCGGTGAGAAAAGTGATCCCATCCGGGGTTGGGTGTCGGAAACATACCTCAGTAAAACTCCGGCACTCTCATTTGCAGTAGAATACCTCATCGACAACAAGATTATGATCAAATCGATCTGGAAACTTCAATGACGAACGGACAAAGGCAAACCATGCACATTCTTCTCATCCACCAGGCCTTTGCAGCATTGGATGAAGCCGGAGGAACCCGGCATTACGAAATCGCCCGTTACCTGGCCGGGAAAGGTCACCGCGTGACGATCATCACCAGCCCGATCAGTTACCTGACAGGCAAATCAGACAGATCCAGGATTCACTGGGTGGAAAAAGAGACTCCAGAAGCCGGTATCACCATTTTGCGCGCGTACACCTACCCCGCCCTGCACCGCAGCTTTTTTCACAGGTTGATCAGTTTTTTTAGCTTCATGTTCTCGTCGTTCTTCATCGGTTTGGGAGTAAGAAATGTGGATGCCGTTTGGGGAACCTCTCCCCCGATCTTCCAGGGATGGACTGCCTGGCTGCTGGCGAGGTTGAAACATGCGCCCTTCCTTTTCGAGGTCCGTGACCTATGGCCTGAATTTGCGATCGCCATCGGTGTTTTGAAAAACCGGACCATCATCCGCATGTCGTACTGGCTGGAATCCTTTCTCTACAGGCACGCAGACCAATTGGTGGTGAATTCTCCCGGGTTCATTCCTTATGTTGAGAAACGCGGCGGCAAGAATATTTTGCTCATTCCCAACGGCGCGGATCCCGGGATGTTCGATCCTGCTTCAACGGGCAGCAATTTCCGTAAATCCAACCAATTGGAAAAAGCATTTGTAGTTCTATATGCCGGTGCACACGGAATCTCTAACGACCTCGAAGTTGTTCTATCCGCGGCAATTAAGACAGCAAAACATGATGAAATCAAATATGTCTTTGTCGGCGATGGTAAAGAAAAAGCAAATCTGATCCAAAAAGCGCGGGAATCCGGGCTGATGAATGTGCTTTTCCTTCCTCCTGTACCCAAAAATCAGATGGCGGAAGTGATCGCCGCAGC
>CAYWCH010000101.1:0-939 GCA_964456715.1 uncultured Anaerolinea sp.
ATTGCCAAGGGACTTTTTTCTATTAATTAACTTAGCCGCCATTATTTGGGCGGCTTTTTTGCATATGTTGATTTGGCCTCTAATTATTGCTATATTTAAATTATCAGAAGTTCAACAACTGAAAAAATTAATCTCCCATTTCGCTTTCATCACCGAACCCCGAAGTTATTTTTAGTAGTAGCGGAGGTTTACCATGAAGTGTCTCTCATGTGGATTTGAGAATCGGTCGGGAATTACGTTCTGCGAGAATTGCGGCGAAAAGCTCAGACTTGCTGCTCAAACTGGAGCGAAAGCCAATGGGCGAGCTTGCCCAAAATGCGGCGAAAAGGTCAAAACGGGGGTCAAGTTCTGTCAAAACTGCGGCGCCAAAATCCCGGTGGATTCAGCGGGTACCGCCAGGCAAACCCCAAAGTATTGTCCGGAATGTGGAACTGCCGTGCGTGCGGGCACAAAATTCTGCGAAAATTGCGGCCTGGCTTTGAGTGGTCGGGGAATAACACGATCGAGAATTAATGCTGCTGAGAATCCAATCTTGGAACGCGGCAGTCAGCAGAAAAAGTCCTCCTCACGCCGGATCGTGACAGGCGCTATCATCGCGGTTGTTCTATTGCTTGCTTTGGCATTTTGGTCGAAGGTTATCACAGTGCACCCAATACCTGTCTCTGGTTCCCCTCTGCTGGCACAGGCAAGCAACGAATTAATGGTCTTCCAGGAGAATCTACCGCGGCCTCAAGTGCTTGAAGCTGCGATCGTAGCCGCCCAGGCAAGAGCTCAAATGAAAGAGATGAATGATATTCAGGTAATTGGAGATGAAATCGTTCTTTCTGAGGAGTGCGGACCAAAGTTGCAGCTATCGGTCGAAAATGTGGTGGAAAAGTCGTTCATTTTTCAGGAGCACGTTGGAGGTGGGGGAGGTTCACTGGTCTATACGTTTAAAAA
>CAYWCH010000101.1:949-8864 GCA_964456715.1 uncultured Anaerolinea sp.
ACCGATGAAGAGAAAGGTTACCATGCAGTTTGGATCCTTGGAAATGGAACGAGTACCACCTCTTCCTGCTCGGTAGACGGTAGTGAAATACTCACCTGTAAAGCACCCGATTGGCGGCCATGGCAAACTGCGCAGATGCAAATTTTTTACAATGACGATCAATGCGATTTCCCCGTGGCAGTTTTTAATTTCGATAATAGCTATGCTTATCCAACAGAGAAGATTCCGGAAACCTGTTCACAACAAGGGCAAATCGTCTTTACAGGAATTGATGCCGACGCAGAGAGTAACTTTGCCAAATATTATTTTTTGATCCCAAACTCCAACTATCGGTTAATAACAACAGTTGAAGGCGAATCTGGAAACTACTATTTTCAGCAGGGGCCAGGGCATTATGATATCGAAGAAAAAAAGGCGTATTTTTGGGGAATCAATCCTAACAGATTTCCATCACCAGATTTTCAAAATGTTCATTGGCAGTTATGGGATTCTACTTGCGGCAAGTGGGCAGCATCAGGTACGATTGACAAATCGATGACGGAAGGTCAGGGCGCACCTGAAGGCGACCCAGCCTCAAATACCTGTCCAGAATTTCGTCCACCTTCAATAAAATCCTTTACCATCGAAAGGCAGATATTCAATGCAGACAACACACAAGTGATTGGTGTGGTATTCAGTATTGAGTATGGGTTTAGCGCAGGCCTTGCTGAAATTGATGGATCCTTCTATTTGGGAAACAACGCGGATCATGTATATGGGAGATGCGAGATCACAAGCGACAAAATGGGAGTGCTTTGTTCAGAAATGTTATTAGAGTTTCAATACGGAGGTGATTATACTTTGTATTACATTGAGAAGGATGAACAAACTGGAAAGGATTGTCTAATTGGATTAAGTTTTGGTTATATGCCTCCCCCAGATGTGACTCCTTCTCCGGCACCAGATCGTTGCGATGCGTTTACAGGATTAGATATCACACTTGTCCCCATCGGATGGCAAAAGAATGGCAGTTATCTGCTTTATTTCAAAATGCCTGGCGGTATCCCCGGGCTGACAAGAGAAATGCCGGGTGACAACAATCCTCCCTGGAAGATCACGGTAACGATCAATTATGATTATCCGGGGAACTGTCGAATCGAAACCTACAATGACCGGTTGGTATGCAGTTTCAACATCCCTGAATCTTATGCAGGAACCAATAAAGGCGTTTTCATGTATGAGGCAGGTTGCCCCACACAAAATCTCTACTGGTTCATCGATATTCCCAGCTTGATCCCGACTCCGACACCCACTTCACCCCCCACCGGCTGCGGCCCGGAACCTGAGACTGCCTCGACGGATCCGGCTGTGGTGAAGAAATATCACAAATGGTGCAATTGCAAGGGCGGTTCGTGGACATCCTATCCGGATGGGTCAGGTGAGTGCAGCGTTCATTCATAATCACGGATGAAGGAGATCATGATGAAATGCCCAAATTGCGGAAAACAGATCCCTGATGCAGCCAGGGTATGCGGTTATTGCGGCAGCAAACTGATCGAGGTTGAGCGGAAGGAAGAGGCAGCAAAACCAGTAAAAAATGATCATCCTGGGCCCAAGAAAGCCCTGCAGCCTGATCCTTCTGAACTCGATGTGGAAAAAAAGAAACGCATATGGCCCTGGCTGGTTGGCCTGGGAATCCCGGCTGTTTTGGTTGTGGTACTCATTCTTCTGTTTTCCCATCCCAGGGTTGAACCAATTTTGCCCAATTCAACGACACCCAACGCGAGTGACGTCAAATCACCCAGTCCGTCAATTACAGCCACACTCAGTCAGGATAATCAATTATTGGAAGATGAGGCATTCTTTACAGAATTTTTGCGCGGTAAGGTGGTCAATCCCCAGGTGAAACTCTATGAGGACTTCGAAAATTGGCAAACCTACGAATGGTATTTCTCGTCGGAAGCATCGATTGTTGAAGAGGCCAGTGCGATCTTTAAAATTCCCGGTGTGGAAGGACTGAAGGCCTACCTGTGCTCTCAGGAATATAATCAAAACCGCGCGCTCCTGACAAAATTCAAACTAACAGGACAAACATATGAAATGGAATTCTTTGTCTCCCAGAACAAGTGGGCGACTCCAGAATATATGCGTTTTGGAGGGGCGATTTACAATACCAACCAACTGGAAACCTCTATTTGGGAAGGTACCAATAATGACCTTTCGAGTATCTTCATGGATGGTACGCTGCGCTACGAATCCAACCGCTGGTATGGACTTTTCATCGGTCAAGATAGTAATGGTAACTTCCTGATCTCTTCGTGGGCGCTGGATAATCCCGATGGTGAATATGTAGCTTATTCGATGAAGAAGACAGGTGCCTGGACTTCCGGCCCGTGGCATTCCTGTTTCCAGATCGGGCAGGGAACCCTCTATGTGGACGATTTCTTGATTTTATCTCTTGATGAGATCAATCTTTAGAGGATCAACTATCTGAGGGGTCATTTCGCCCTGAGAAGTGACCAAATTTGGTGTTAGAGTTGATCGAGAAAAGCCTGAAGCCAGGCTTTTCTCGATTTTCAGGCGGAATAGCCAACTCTCATGGAAAATAAAATCACCCAATATTTCGCCAGAGGAGAACAAAATGGATATCAAGGATAACTCTGTCAACCCTGCCAGGTTGCTCACACGCAAGGCCTTCATTGCACTGATGTTTCTTACCCTTGCCGGCCAATTGGCCTGGGCGGTTGAGAACCAATATTACAACACCTTTCTGTATGACCGCATCACGCCCAACCCGCAGGCGGTATCATGGATGGTTTCGATCACGGCGGTGGTTTCAACGGTGACCACGATCCTGATGGGCACGCTCTCCGACCGCACCCGCTCGCGCTGGGGCAAACGCAAACCATTTCTCTTTCTCGGTTTTCTCTTTTGGGGTATCTTCACTGCGAGTTTCCCGGCAGCGGCGTATTTTCAATCCGTCGCTTTGGGCATTTTCATGGCCATTCTTTTCGACAGCATCATGTCATTTTTCGGAGCAACGGCCAGCGACGCGGCATTAAGCGCTTATGTGGCGGATATCACCACTGAAAAAAACCGCGGTAAAGTCAGTGGTGCTTTACAGATCATGACCTGGATCGCCATGCTCGTGGTCTATGGCGGCGCAGGATTCATCATCGAGGCGATCGACTATACCGGTTTCTTTTACGTGATCGGAGGTTTTGCCGTGCTCATCGGACTGGTATTTGTCCCCATGCTCAAAGAGCAGCCAGAAGCCGAAAAGCCCAAAGGAACTTACTGGGGGCAGATCGCCGACACATTCAACTTTAAGAACCTGGTAGCTCAACGAGATCTTTTTCTCCTCTTGATCGGACTGACCCTGTTCATGATCGCGATCAATACGTTCTTTTCCTACCTGATGATCTACCTGCAGCATTACATGAAGTTAAGTATCACAGAATCATCCATTTTGGTGGGAGCGGCCATCCTTATCGGTGGAGCCGGATTTGCTGTTCCGGTGGGAATCCTGGCTGATAAATGGGGCAGGCGTCCTGTCGCCATCCTGGCAGTGGTGATCGAAAGCATCGGGCTGCTGCTGTTCTCGCTGGCAACAGAACTGATCCCGTTGATCCTGGCTGGCATTGTCTGGCTGGGGGCCTTTACTGCCTGGACGGTGACCACCGGAGCCTGGACGAAAGATCTTTACCCCGAAGATAAACGCGGTCAATTCGCGGGTTATTTTGTGCTTTTCAATGTGGCTTTTACCATGATCCCCGGTTCGCTGCTGGGAGGCTGGCTTTCAACACAATATGGCTTGCCGACTGTGATCGATGGCAAGGCCGGCATGACACCCACCCCGCTGATCTTCCAGGTAGCTGCCGGATTGGTGCTTTTGACGTTGATCCCGCTCCTGATCATCCGCAAGAATCAAAAAGCCGACCAGGCAAAAATGAAGGGCAATGAGTAAGGAGAATCCATGCCGGCTGTCCCTGAAATCTTGCTGCGAAAATTATTTGTCAAGGGGAGTTTGAAAAGCCTGCCTGATGGATTTGCTTTTCAATTAAACGACACACTGCTGGCTGTATCTCTGACAGCCATCCGATTGAGCGCCGATGGCGTCTCTCTTCCGGTTGAATCAGTGGAGCTTGAGTTAAATGGTCACAATCCGGTCAATGCCGCAGGCATTTCTTCGCAAGAGCGATTCGCTTTGCCGATGAACACACCGGTCACGGTGAGAGCGGTCAGCTCCATCACCAAGCCGGGCATTCTTTCCATCGAAGCTGATACCGCCGAAGTGGGGTTGCTCCGTTTCAGTATCAATCTCAGGGCAGGGAACCTGTCAACCAAATGGCACGGGGCGAAGAGCGTGATCCAAACATTGGTGAACTTGGGGCGGATTGTTAAAACGAACCGAGATCCGCAGCATCCCATCTACCATTTCTCTCCGCCGGCGAATTGGATGAACGACCCCAACGGGTTGATCTGCTGGCAGGGGAAGACGCATCTTTTCTATCAGTACAACCCGGCAGCTCCGGTGTGGGGTTTGATCCATTGGGGGCATGCCGTGTCACCCGACCTGGTGCATTGGAAACGCCTGCCGATCGCGATGGCGCCCACCCTGGGTACCCCCAATGAGGATGGCTGCTGGTCCGGGTCAGCGCTGGTCACCCCGGATGGCCCTGCATTTTTCTATACCGCGGTGTTCCCTGAAACGGTATGCGTGGCCCGACCGGAGAAAAATTTCAACAGACTGGTGAATGATGCGGACAATCCGGTCATTCCTGCTCCCCCGCAGGGATTGGAACTCGAGGGTTTTCGCGACCCCTGTGTTTGGTGTGAGGGGGATGTGTGGTATTTGACCCTCGGCAGCGGCTTCAAGGGGATCGGCGGCGCCGTTTTGCTGTACCGTTCCAAAGACTTGAAGCACTGGGAGTACCTTCATCCGTTACTGACAGGCGATCTGAAAGATGATGTTCCCTTCCCGACCGGCACGATGTGGGAATGCCCGCAACTGGTACAGATCGACGACCAGTATTTTCTGTTCATCTCAGCCATTGTTGACCCCAAAACGCAATACACGATCTATTACCAGGGAAAAATGATGGATCACCGCTTCATCCCCACTGCCTTAAAAAAGCCCGATCAAGGTGGTGGGGCGGTTTACGCCCCGCTGACATTTGAAGATTCAAAAAGGCGGCGGATTCTCTTCGGCTGGATCAAAGAGGAACGGGAAGAAGCTGCCTGTAAAAAAGCCGGTTGGGCAGGCGTGATGACGTTACCCCGAGTACTCAGTCTTTCAGTTAAAAAGGAGTTGCTGATCGACCCTGCCCCTGAGGTTGAGTTGCTGCGAAAGGCCCAAATCGCGTCTTTTTCCGGAGAGGTGAACGACCAGTTTATTGAGGTATCTGGAACAAAGGCCGTCCTCAATGCTGAGATCACAGCAAAGATACAATTCATCGGGAACGGTGGGGTGGAGTTTGTCCTGGCTTCCTCTCCTCAAGCGGATGAGAGAACTGTAATTGCATATGACTCCGCGCGGGGTTTATTAACTATTGATACCACTGCGGCAAGCCGGGACCCGCTGACAAGGGGTGCGCACAAGGAGTGCGCCCTGCCTCTGGGTCAGAATGAACCGCTTGAACTGCGGATCTTCCTGGATGGCTCTGTGCTTGAAGTCTATGCCAACCATCGGGTGGTGATGACCAGCCGGCTTTATCCAACCACAAGAACAGGGCTGAGATTATTCGTCAGATCTGCTGATGGCAAGAATATTGTCATCCATTCATCCATTCATGAGCTTGGTTCCTGTTATTGATGAATACGTGTGCATGCACCATACATTGATTATTTTCTGCCTTCTTCTATAATGATTCTGTAAGTCTTACACCGCCCTGTTACCGTTCAACGGAGGATAAAATGCCCGGGAAGAAGATATGGATCGTGTTTGGATTGGTGTTCATCATCAGTCTGGGGGCCAGCGTGTATATGATGTTCTTCGGCCCCACCCCCCTTGACATGGCTGGAAAGAGCATCCAGCAATTAATGGATGATGGGACCCTTACCGGCGCAATTGCCATTACTTTCTCATTGATCGTTGTGGTGGCGGTGATGATTGGTTTGTATCGAACGATTAATCCCGTTCAGATCAAGAACGGAATTGAGGTGCGCGGTGAGATCGAAGAGGTCAGTGACACCGGCACCACATTGAATGAAAACCCCCAGGTGAAACTACTGATCAATTTTAAAAGGAATGATGGTTTACCCTGTTATGGGACAGTGAAGACGATCGTTTCACGGTTGAATGTATCGTTAGTCCGGCCGGGCTGTAAGGTGGATATCAAGTACGACCCCAATAAACCCGAGCGCATCCAACTGGTCAAGGTTCACCTGGCAGAAACCACCGGGCCTGGAACAGATATCGTCAAGCGGCTGAGCGATCTGCAGGACCTGCGCAATAAGGGATTGATCACCGAAGAAGATTATCAACGCCGTAAAGAGGAGATATTGAATGAGGTTTAGCCCCCTCATTTTGAACCATGGTAGATTATCCTGCATCAGAGTTCGATGAGTGGGCGCAAAGCTACGATCACTCGGTAGACCAGCAACGCGGTTTTCCGTTCGAGGGTTATGCCGGGGTACTGCAGAAGATCGTCAGTATGGCTGACCCACGCCCCGGCGAATCCGTGCTCGACCTGGGCACCGGAACCGGCAATCTGGCGAAGCTGTTCACCGATCGCGGCTGCGAGGTCTGCGGAACGGATTTTTCGCTAATGATGCTCGAGATTGCAGGGGCCAAGGTCCCCGGCGCGAGCTTCATTCTGCACGACGTGCGCGAGCCGATTCCGCCTGCGCTTGATCGATCGTTTGATCTTATTGTTTCAGCTTATGTATTCCATCACTTCGATCTTGCTGAGAAGATAAGGATCATTCGCAGTTTGTTCCCGCATCTTAAAAAAGGTGGGCAGATCGTCATCGGAGATATCATGTTCGCCAACCGAAACGAAATGGAGAGGGTAAAACAAGATTGTGGCGAGGACTGGGAAGATGAGTTTTACTGGCTGGCCGAAGACACCGGAGAGCAACTCAACCAGATCGATATTCCATTTGATTTTTGCCAACTTTCCAATTATCTTGGGATCATTCGAATCAATAACCGCTGATATTTATACTCGTGAAAAGGGCTGGATTTTCTTAAGAATCGCGGTATAATATCGTTGTTCTTTCTGTGCCAGTTGGAAATGGTTTGATTCCTTTAGAGAGGTGATTAGCGAATATTTGGTATCGCCCCACACTCGAGTTTGGTAAAACTATAACTGCGCGCAGATGACGTCGCAGTTTTTTTATTCCACGCAGGATTGGAGGTGAGAGTTTAAATGCCAGTAGTTGTCTTACGCCCGAACGAATCATCAGATTCCCTGATGAAACGTTTTCGCAAGAAAGTTGTCAAGAGTGGTGTATTAAGCACCCTCAGACGGAAACGCTGGTTCATCTCCAAGAGTGAAATGCGCCGTGTGGAGAAGAAGAAAGCCATCCGCCGAATTAAACGCCGTCAGTTCACCAAAGTGGGTGAATAGTTTGCAACGGTCGCAGTATTGAACAGGAGGATCTATGGCCAAAGAAGAGGATAAGATACAGATGGAAGGCGTGATCGTCGAAGCCTTGCCGGGGACGCAGTTCAGGGTCCGCCTGGAGAATGGCCATGAGGTGTTAGCCTACCTGGCCGGGCGAATGCGCAAGTATTACATTCGTATTCTCCTGGGAGATCACGTCAAGGTTGAGATGAGCCCCTACGATTTGACCCGCGGGCGCATCGTTTACCGCCAAAAGAAATACGAAAGCGGTCCGGTGGAAGAAAAACCGGAATAGATAGGAATAAACAGACACCTGGAAAGCTCCAGGTGTCTGTTTTATTAAAGCGATATTGTTACTTCTTCTT
>CAYWCH010000102.1:0-4535 GCA_964456715.1 uncultured Anaerolinea sp.
ATTCAATCGGCTTCCCTTTCTTTATTAATTCATTTCGTTTTACTTCTTGCCATGATTGAATTTGGTCATCATTAGTAATGATCTTTATTGGAGAATCCGAATTTTTACTTAAATTTGAATAGTTTTCGATAATTGTTTTGTAATTCATATTAAACTGATCATCCTTTTGATTGATTTGCTAAATCTCCTGAAATTGGAGGATACAATTTCAGGCTCACCTCTTCAGCTTTGCGGATTAATTGTACTAGTGATTCTTTTGTGATATTGGCTTCATAATTTACAATATCAAGGCTATAACCTAATTGTCGATCAACTTCGCCTCGTCCAATTTGCATATAATCGACAAGAAGACTAACTGTGTATCCTAATGCACTATCCGGTAAATCAATTAATGACGCAAGTGCTGTTGCATAAATATTCCCTGTTAAATTATGTGCTATCCATGTTCCCGCAACTTTAATAGCAATTCTCACTAACATTCGATATTTTTTTTCAATGATGGGTATTCTCTTTTGTTTATAATACCATTCAGCAACTTGGGAATTATATTCTTCAAGCGATTTAGTGAATTCATCCAAGTATTCTATGCTATGAAGTGGGTTTTGTAGGATTGCACGCTGATTCTTTATATATTCTGCCCAGCTAGGTAACATTCGTAATTCATAAATATCTTTGATATCCAAATCTTTCATATAAGGTAAATTTAATGCTTGCTGGGTCCCTTCAATGAATGTGTTTCGGATATTATTCGATAAATTATCAATTAATGCTTCTCCATTCCCTTTTCCTTGATCAACATCAATTGCTAGTGCCGATCGCATAGGCAAATCGGAAGGAGTAAAAACATACCTTTGCAAACTATCAGCCAAATTAATGTTGTACCGTAAATCAAAAAGTTTCTTTTTTTCCAGAACAAATGGGGATTTATCTGAAGGATTAAAATAACCAAGGGGGATTGAATTTGGTATATCATTTTGACAAATAAATGAGGAATACAGATCATTTCTTTTAGCAGAACCTTTTCGCTCAATTTTAGAAAGCACATCATCGTGTAAAGTACGTTTCCAAGAATTTAGTTCTTTTGACAAAGAATTTACTTTCTCTCGTCTCTCAATTGAATCTCTGCCAGGAACAAGACCTTCAGCGATTTGTCGAAGTAAGGATGGAGGGCGTGCAACAAATCCAAGAAAGTATTCGTGGAATTTATGGGTCATTAAATCAATGGCTTTTTGATTGGCAGGTTCTTCGATTGCAAACCTCGTGCAGGTAATTTCATCAATATCCCTTAATAATGATTTAAATGTTCTGACTCCATCTTCATCCAAGTCAAAATCAGGTTCCTCTTCAATATTTGATTTGTCATGAAGATATGGGATTATTGAATGATCTTTTATTAGCTTGATAAAGGCTGAACGGTTATCTTGATTTTCTTTCTCGTCCTTATAATAAGAATAGAGAACTCTGTTATTCCATAAAAATGCACGATTGATTATTGTCTGAGGTGCATAGACTAATGCTCGATTAAGTTCTGTTTTAGTAGCCTCCGATCTTTTCTGTTGCACATACAAATCAGAGTAAGGTACATTATTATGTGTCATATATGAGAAAACATCGTCTGGTAAAAATTGATTATCAAGACACTGGGGAATGACTGCGCCTGCCTCAAGCTTGTCTTTCAATACTATTTCCGTCTTTACTTGCATAAGTACCTCCCTATGATTTGATGATTCTTTTATACATTAGAAATGACATAATTGTGCACCAATCAACGATTTTTCCGGTCAGTATCCATTCCTCTAATTCACTGACTCTGATTTTTGCAATATCTTGTATTGCTTCTTCTTTTGATAAACGAGGATTACCTTCGTCGATTAATGCTAGGAAGAAAACTGTTCTCCCATCATTTTCAAGGATATCGCCGATTTCAATTAAATCATTCGGAAACAAACCCATTTCTTCGAAAAGTTCGGTCTTTGCACTTTGAGTTGGGGAAAGTCCTGGTTCGCCGAAACCTCTTGGAAATTCCATATACCATTTTCTTGACTCGTGTCGAAAATGCTTTAGTAAAAAAGTATATTGACCTTGAATTGTCATGATAACAACATTTGTTCCTCCTTCCAGACTTTTCCGATTAATTATTCGGAGATAGCCCCCAATTCTTCCATCCGGAAATTCAACC
The DNA here is from genome assembly GCA_964456715.1 of uncultured Anaerolinea sp. Lineage (GTDB taxonomy): Bacteria > Chloroflexota > Anaerolineae > Anaerolineales > Anaerolineaceae > UBA6107. The sequence continues at coordinate 2,180 of CAYWCH010000102.1, forward strand.
AGATCCCGAATCACATAGAACCATTGGTCTTCTGAAAGAACTCCAATATCTATCCAACTCTTTGGCTTACCCGCATTTTGTAATTCCTGCTGAATTCTCTTTTGTTCACTAATAATTTTTTGCCTATCCAAAATAATTTTTAATTCGCCAATTTCACCGGTATTAGCAAAAAGGCGCGGATAGGTCCTAGTTAATTCAAAATATTTCTCTAAAAAAACTTTAGATCCGGAATTATCCATAAAATTCTCCACCTAGCTTAATTCTATTCAGTTCTAAAAATTACACAACCCTTCTTGTTCATACGGACATACTTCGTAAAGTCAGTTGTGATTATACCTACCTCAGAACCGAGGGACATCACATAGGCAAGCGATATTTGACAAAATAGAAAATACGTACTATAATAATATACCAATATTTAAGAGGAGGGAGTCGTTTCTTATTCGTTCCCGCAGTTATCGCAACCATGAATTGAATCAGATTATTTTTGATTCAATTCAAAAATTTTCGCGACATTCGCGTTTTTCGCGGTTATTGCATTAAACAAATCCGCCAGCAATGAGCTGACGGATCCCTGATTACTGATTACCGGTATCTATTCCCCACATCTTTCCAGCACGTGCGCCACGGCCGTGGATGCGGGTCCGCCCAGACACTGGATGAGAGCCACGCGGGCGTCGGGCACCTGGTTGGCGCCGGCTTCGCCGCGCAGTTGCAGTGCCGCCTCGACGGCCTGGTAGACGCCCTTCGCGCCAATGGGGTTACCGCGCGCCTTGCACCCACCCATGGTGAGGATGGGCAGTTTGCCCTTGGGGCTGAAGGTGGACGCCAGTTCATTGGCTTTGCCGCGCTCAGCAAAACCGCCGGCTTCCAGGCTCAGAGCGGCGTAGATCGAAAAGCTGTCGTCGATCTCGACCACGTCGGCATAACGGGGCATGATGCCGGCCTGGCGGCAAGCGCCCTCGATGGAGTATTTGGCGGCGTCGAAAGCCAGCGGATCCTTGCGGTCGTGCAGCGCCAGCGTGTCAATGGCAACGGACGAGCCGAGCACGCGCACCAGCTTGTGCGGATAATCCTTGGGCAGCAGGTCGCGGCGTGTCAGCAGCAGGGCAGCCGCGCCGTCGGCATAGGGTGAGGCGTCGTACATGTTGAGCGGATCGCTCACCATTTCAGCCGCGTCGTAGGCGGCCGGGTCGAGCGCGCGCCTGAAGTAGGCATTGGGGTTGTTGACAGCGTTGGCATGCGCCTGGATGGGGAAGGCCGCGAGCGCATTGCCGGGCAGGTTGTACTGGTACAAATAACGCTGCATCAGCATGCCTGCCTGGGCGCTGACGCTGAGCCCGGGCACAGCCTCGTAGTCGTAGTCCATCTCCATGGCGGCCGCGGATTGCAGCTCGCGACCCACCTGGTCCGTCCACTTTTCCACGCCAAGCACCAGGGCGGTGTCGATGTAGCCCGAAAGGATGGCCAGCGAAGCCATGCGCAGCGCGGCGCCGCCGGAGGCTCCCGCGGCTTCGACCACGTACGATTCGATACCGCGCAGTCCGGCGTAGTCCGCGAACAGTGCGCCCAGGTTGGCCTGGTGGCTGACCACGGAAGCAAGCATGTTGCCGATGTAGAGTGCCTGCGGCTGCAAGCCGCCGCTATCTGCCATGGCGGCACGGATGGCACGCACGCCGATCTGGCGCAGCGAAAGCTCCCAGTGTTCACCCACCGGGATCTGACCGATACCTGCGATCACAACGTCTGTCATCGAGGCTCCTCTACTTCATCGCGATGTTGTGGCGGAAGCGCAGATAGGTGCCGTAGTCGATCTCGACACGGCGCGCGATGTACTCCGCGGTCGAGCGGGCCAGTTCACGGCGTTCGGGCAGCTTGTCGGTGACTTCGAGCGAATAAGCGTCAGAGCCGGAACCGGAGCCGTACGAAACCATCAGGATGCGGTCGCCGGGTTTGGCGATGTCGAGCACAGCGCTGAGGCCGATGAGCGACGAGCCGGCGTAAGTGTTGCCGATGATCGGGCTCAGCAGTCCGGGCTTGAGCTGGTCGGGGGTGAAACCGAGCGTCTTGCCGGCCTTGAGCGGAAATTTCGGATTGGGCTGGTGCATCACCGCGTAGGTGTAATCGGAGGGCTTGCGTTTGAGGCCGTCGAGCATCACCTGCCCGGCGGATTCGATGTGCTGGAAGTAAGCCGGTTCGCCGGTGAAGCGCTGCCCGTGCTCGGGATATTTCTGCTCGGCGCGGCGCCAAAAATCGGGCGTATCGGAGACGTATGAGTAAGCTGCCTCGATCCTGACCAGGGCTTCCGCGGTCGGACCAAGGATGTAGGCGGCGCCGCCCGAAGAGGCGGTGTATT
>CAYWCH010000102.1:4545-6932 GCA_964456715.1 uncultured Anaerolinea sp.
GGGGTATCGGTGACGTAGGAAAAAGTGGCATGGATGATCGCCAGCGATTCTTCCGCCGGACCAAAAAGATATGCGGCGCCACCTGCCGCGGCTGTGTATTCCAGCGCGTCGCCGGGCTTGCCCTGGGCGGTGTCCATGCCGATGGCCAGGGCGTATTTGCCCATGCCGGAACCCACCAGCGCCATGGCAGCGGTGAAGGCTTCGGAGCCGGCCTTGCAGGCAAACTCCCAGTCCCCGGCCTGGATGCTGTTGGAGGCGCCGATGGCTTCGGCCACGATGGTGCCGCTGGGTTTGACTGCGTAGGGGTGCGACTCGGAACCCACCCACACGGCGCGCAGTTCGCAGGGGTCGATGCCGGCGCGGGCCAGGGCGTTGCGGGCAGCCTCGATGGACATGGTGATCACGTCCTCGTCGAGGCCGGCCACGGCCTTCTCCTTGACCGGCGAGTTGGGCTTGCCGCCCGTCCACACGTGGTCGATCTGGCTGCCGGGCAGGCGGTATTGCGGCACGTAGGCGCCGTAACCGACGATGCCCACCGGTTGGACCGGTTTGAGCAGCAGTTTTTCGGGGTCGAATGCGGGTTGAGAATCCGTCATGTTATTTTCTCCACTCTTTCAAGATTTCAGCGGCGCGGTCGCTGCGGATGACGCCTTCAGCGGCCAGTTGGGCAGCCAGGCGTTCCACCTCGGCGTCTTTGGCCCCGGCGGCGACCGCCACCTGGCGGGCGTGCAGAGTCATGTGTCCGCGCTGGATGCCCTCGGTGGCGAGGGCGCGCAGGGCGGCCAGGTTCTGCGCCAGTCCGACCGCGGCGATGATGCCGGCCAGTTCGGAGGCGCTGGTTATTTTCATCAATTGCAGGGCGGCTTGCGCGCCGGGGTGCACCCGGGTGGCACCGCCAACCGTGCCCACGGCCATGGGCAGCTCGATCGCGCCGGCGAGGTTGCCCTCGGCGTCTCTGCCCCAGGTCGTCAGGCTGGTGTAGCGTCCGCTGCGGGCGGCGTAGGCGTGGGCGCCGGCTTCCACGGCGCGCCAATCGTTGCCGGTGGCGATCACGACCGGATCGATGCCGTTCATGATGCCCTTGTTGTGCGTGGCCGCGCGGTAGGGGTCCGCGGCGGCAAAGGCCCAGGCCTCGATGATGCCGTCACGCACGGTTTCGGCGCTGAAGCTCTGGAAAGCCAGTTTACTCAATGGAATGGTACAGCTCGCGCGTGCCAGGCGGTGATCGGCCAGGTTGGAGAGGATGCGCAGATGCACCCGCCCGCCGCAGATGGCAGCAACGCGGGGAGCCAGCTTCTCCAGCGCGGTGTTGACGGCGTTGGCACCCATGGCGTCGCGCACGTCATAAATGAGGTGCAGCACGAGGAATGGACCGATGGGGGATTCGTTGATGCGGCGTATTTCAATATCACGCGGACCGCCACCCAACTGGTTCAGCACCGGGTCGAGTGTGGCAGCCTGCTGTAATAATTCGTCTTTGTGAGCCAATATCTCAGCGCTGGCACGGTCGAGGTCGGGGAGATCCAAAATCTGTATCTGCCCGATCATCTCAGGCGCGTCCACTGAAGCGGTGAAGCCGCCCCCGGCGGCAGCCAGTTTGGCCATGAACGAGGCCGCGGCGATCACCGAGGGTTCCTCGATGACCATGGGGATGAGCACCTCGCGTCCGTTGACGGCGAAGTTCCTCGCGATCCCCAGCGGCAGGGCAAAGGTGCCCACGGCGTTCTCCACCATGTGGTCCGCCTGGGCAGGGGTCAACCCGGCGGCGCCGGTGAGTGCGTCGAGCGTTTCATCCGTCAGTCCGCTTTCGGCAGCCAGGGTCTGGCGGCGCTCGGCGAGCGTCTGATCGTAGAATTTTCTGGTCGAATTTGCCATATCGTCACAATCCTAACGGAGAGAGACTGGCAAAAACTATCAGTCTTTCTCTCTGTATGAAATTATAGCGGGATTGCTATAATGGTTGTATGGTGGTCATTATCGAAAAGGTGATACAAGATACATTTGGACTGGATATTCTGCCCGGATGGCCGGCAGCGCTGCTCGGCACCCTCAACGATGCCTGCACGGATCTGTTGACCGCGTTCGGTGGATCGGTGCCGGGTTGGATGCAGGGTCTCAAGGTGCGGGCGGAACCGGTCCAGGCATTGGGGCTCACCAGCCCCGGGTTGATCCGGTTCAGATTTTCCGGGCCAACCAAATGGACGATCGTTCATGAGTTCGGCCACGCCTGGGATTTCGCATCCGGTTGCGCCTTGTCCCGGCAGATGCAGCAGTACACCGGTAGTTCTGATCATTATGCGCCGTTGAGATCCATCTGGCCGGAGGTGAAGCTGTTTTGGTATCACATCGGCTCACCGCCTCCCCCATGCGGCACGGACAGAAACTTC
>CAYWCH010000102.1:6942-8860 GCA_964456715.1 uncultured Anaerolinea sp.
GGTGGCGGCATACGTCTACCCCGAGCGGGCGAAAGAGAAAGCCGCTACCCGGAATTTTGCTTATAGCAACTATGGCTTTGAAAGCTTTTTGGATACCCGCCGGGGACAATTCATTAAGGAACTGATATCACGTTCTATGCCATAATATTTCATAAAGGTAACGAGCAGTTTGCCAGTTATGGGTATGTCCACAGAGAGTTAAGGAGGTCAGGATGAAGAGTCGAAGTCGGGTTTTGTATGGTTGTTTGGCAGTGCTGCTGCTGGTCGGTCTTCTGAGCGGATGTGACGTGGTCAAGCAGATGGTGGGTTTCGGCACTGCCACACCATCGCCCACACCGTATCCCACCTCCACACCATACCCCACATACACGCCAATCCCTGAAGAGGGAACGGGTACAGGAAATACCTGGCGGGTAAAGATCCTCTCCGCAAAGAGAACGATGGATTTTGAGGGCTGGTCTTACGACGAGGCATCCGGTGGTGAATTCATCGTTGTCACGGCAGAGATCACCAACTTGACTTCAGAGACCGCCATGTATTACCCCAAGGCGGTCGAGTTGTTATACTACGACAACCCGCGATACCCGGGCGAAGCGGTTGTAGTAAGCGTCTATAAGGCACAGAATGGGGATATCCGTGATTTCCTCATTCACGCCCCGCTCGTCGCTTACGTCAGAGTTGACCAAACGATCACCGAGAAATTTGCCTTTGGGATCAACGCCGAAGGTCACACAGAATTCATGTTCCTCTTTCCCGGGGTCGATCCGATCTACTTTATGGTGAATGACTAAAGAGTAATTGATAAAGATGACGCCCTCGTGAGAGGGCGTTTGGTTTTTAACCTTCGACTTCGTAAGTCTCCGTACAGGCCGGTGCGTTGGGGCAGATATACATCTGTATGGCTTTTCGCAGAAAACGTTTCTGCGTAGTCAAGATCATGGGAACGTTGCAGGCCGGGCACATTGGTGCGTCGCTGGTTTCCATGAAGGGATGCTTGTCGGTTTCATCTTCGCTACTGGCCGGTTCGACCACCTCATCGATCTCTTCCACTTCATGCCGAATCGGGTTGATCACTGCCGAGGGGTAAGCCGATACGGTGCTGGTCGCGTAAGCCGGCTGCATACGGATGGCCTGTACCCTGGCGGGAGCGGACACGGGGACCTGTTTGCCTATTGACTGCGGACCAGTTTTGGCTTCAACGGGCAGGCTTTTGCGAACCCGGGTGGCTACCACGATCTTGATGAACTGCTCACCGTCATACAATTTAATGGGCTTGCCTTCCGCCCACAGGCGGGCCGCGGCACTGATGGTTCCGGTGGTGATGACAGCGCCGCCGTCAGCATCTGAAGCTCTGAGCGCGCCGTAAAAATCACGGACGATGGGTTCGCCGATCTTGCCGCGGTAGCGCTTGCACTGCACCAGCCAGGTTTCGCCGCGCTGCGAGCGCACGATCAGGTCGATGCCGTGGTCGCCGGTGCCCCCCACCAACTGGACGTAATGTCCCTGGGCGCGGTAGGTCTCGGCCACCAGTTCCTCGAAATCAGCCGGGGAGAGGGAGCGCAAATCATCCAACGTGGAGGCGTTGAACTTTTTGCGTTTCTCTTCGAGCAGCAGGGCAATCTCGAATGGGAAGAGGAGCAGACCGACAGAAATAAAGAGCGCAGTATCGGTGGGTTCAGAGATCAAATGGAAAGTCTCCATCTTCATCACGTAGAAGACCAGGCGCAGGATGGCGAGGAAACCCCAACTGGCGATCAAACCCTTGACCGAGCTGCGCACCATCACACCAAAACCCTCGCGGCGCTTGAAGATGCCGATCAAAATGGTGATGAACATGACGGGCCAGATGCCCACCAGAAATTTGGCTGCGATGATTAATAGATCCATTAAAGTTTGCATGACGACTCCTCCATAGCCA
>CAYWCH010000103.1:0-1718 GCA_964456715.1 uncultured Anaerolinea sp.
CAGTTCAGCCACACCCACGGAGAGGTGTAGTCGCCGCCCCAGTTCTTGTCCTGGTAGCCGGCGCTGGTTTCGGGTTCCACGCGGAATTTCTCACCGTTGAAGATAATCTCGCCGGAATAGCGGGTGAGCATGCCAGCGGCGTGCCACATCATCTCGAAGGCGTTGATGGCGCGGAAGAAGGGGTGAGTGCCGTAACCCACACAGTAGGGCAGTACTTTTTCAGCTTTGAGGTCCCAGCTCATCTCGCCCGCGTCCGACATGTATTCGGGATGCGCGGCTGCTTCCTCTTTGGTCAGTTTTACGGCACCTTTCAAGTGCGTTTCACTGGCCGTGTACGGACCAATTTTGACGTCCATTTTTTTTGGGTCCGCCGAGAACTCGCTGATGGGGTACATATTATGGATCTGGGTGGCCTTGCCAGCGCCCCAACGTCCGGCTTTCAGCATGGCGTAACTGGGTTTGATACCAGCTTCGCGGTTGGTCTTGAGTTGGCCGGGGACCGGTAAATCGCCGCCCAGGGCAGGGTTGATGACGTAGTATTCGATGAAGAAGGGCTGCTTCTCTCCGGTTTTTGCGTTAACGGCCACCAGTGAATGCCACCACCAATCATAGCCACGGCGAGACAAAACACCTTTAAGCATATAGCCATTACGGTCGTCCATGAAAAACCTCCGAAATAATAATAAGGATACCCTTATTGTAGCAAATTATTTGCATAATACAACTATTAAATCTGTAAGAACCATTATAGGGCACTGCTCAAAACTGGCAGATTCTTCCTCAGCGTGACCCACTCACCAGCCCCATAAGAGAGCAGGGCAGGGGTGAAGAAAGCGATGAAACGCGAAATAATTGCGTTTGATCAGGTAAGAGGCTCTGCCATCCGATACCAGTAACGATGTATATATAAAATGTAATGAAAATATATATATAAGTGATGTATAATAAGGATGTATGAAAAAAGAGACATTATCCCGCACCCAGGTGTTGCTGCAACCCGGCCAGCTCGAAACGCTCAACCGTATTGCCGCAGAGGAGGGCAAGAGCCTGTCCGGTTTACTGCGTGAGTGGATCGACCTGGTGCTCAAGCAGCGCCGCGACCGCGCCCTGGCACATGCCGCGGAACAGATGCTCAACTCGTATTACGCCAACGGCGACCTGGTGGGCTACGGCAGCCTCGACGGCGAAGAGTTCCAGGGCAGGGGAGGGGCGTAAATGCTGCGCGGAGAGTTGTGGCGTCTGTCACTTTCGCCGAACCGAGGTGGGAGCCGCCTGGTGGTGCTGATCTCGAATGACGCCCTGGGGGTGTTGCCTCTGCGGGTGGTCGTGCCGCTCACCAAGTGGGAGGATTCCTACCGGGACGCGCCCTGGATGATCTACGTTCCGCCGGTATTACGCAGCGGCCTGGATGCCGCCCATGCCGCCGACGCGCTGCAGGTGCGGTCGGTATCCAGTGGGCGTCTGGTGGAGCGGGTGGGGGAGCTGCCGGAACGTCTGGTGAATGAGATTGCCGGCGCGGTTGAACTGGTCATCACAAAGAACCAGGATGCGGTAAAATAGGGGTGTTTTTCATTAATATGTGTTGGAGGGAAGAGTGAGTCTACATTCCGAAATCCTGGAGCAGCCGGCACGCCTGGCTGATCTTTTGAATAAGCAAAGGGCGCTTGTCAGCCAGATCGCCGACAGATTTTGTCAGCTTATCAGCCGACTGCCCGGCG
>CAYWCH010000103.1:1728-8850 GCA_964456715.1 uncultured Anaerolinea sp.
GTCAGCCAGATCGCTGCCGAGATCAAGAAACGCGACGTCAGCTACGTGATGCTGGCCGCCCGCGGCACCTCAGATAATGCCGGCCGTTACGCCAAATACCTGCTGGGCAGCCGCAACCGCATGGCACTGGCACTGGCAGCACCCTCGCTGTTCACTTATTATCAGACCCCGCCGCGCCTGCACAACGCGCTGGTCGTCGGCATTTCGCAATCAGGTCAATCACCGGATATCGTCAGTGTACTGGCTGAGGGGAAAAAGCAGGGTTGCCTGACCCTGGCGATCACCAACGTCCCCGATTCGCCGCTGGCCAAGGCAGCCGATTTTGTGCTCGATATCTGCGCCGGCGCCGAAAAGGCAGTGGCGGCCACCAAGACCTACACCACCGAGTTGATGGTGCTGGCCATGCTCTCAGCCGCTCTGGATAACGGCAACGGCGCCTGGGACGATCTGGAAGGTGTGTCTGGCTGGACCGCGAAGGTCATCGAACAGGATAAAGCCATCGCCAGCGCAGCGCAGCGCTACCGCTACATGCAGCAATGCGTGGTGTTGGGGCGCGGCTATAACTACTGCACCGCCTTTGAATGGGCGCTCAAACTCAAAGAACTGACCTACGTGGAGGCCGAACCGTATTCCACGGCCGATTTCATGCACGGACCCATTGCCATGGTGCATGACGGGTTCCCGGTGTTGGCGGTGGTGCCGCAGAGCAAGGTATTCACCTCGATAGTCGAGCCGCTAACACAGATGAAAAACGAACTCAAAGCCGAGCTGGTGGTCATCTCCAACGAGAAGAGCGCGCTTGATATGGCGCAGACAGCCATCACGCTCCCCGCCGACGTGCCTGAATGGCTCACCCCGCTGGTTTCGATCGTGCCGGCGCAGCTCTTTGCCTACCACCTTACCACCATCAAGGGCTACAACCCGGAGCAGCCGCGCACCATCCACAAGGTGACCGAGACGGAATAAGTTCGTTCACCACGAAATCACAAAATTATCAAAACACAAAATGATTTTGCAGGGGCGGGTCCGCGAACCGCCCTTTTAGTTTGTGTTATTGTAATACGAGAAAGTTTATCTAAATTCTTCATAACTTCTTCATATCATCCCGCTAGACTTTGATTATGAGATTAAAAACAAAGGAGATACCTATGAAGAAGTGGATTATCGGTGTTTTGATCGGGCTCGGAGCGGCCGGGTTGGGGGTGGGCAGCGCTTTTGCCTTGAATTCAACCATTTCAGCCAGACTCTTGGCCGCGAATGATACCGCTCTGAACCAGCCCGCGTTGCCGGGCGCACGAAATGGTCAGGGCTTTGGCCCCGGCTTCAACCAACAGAACGGCCCCCAGGCGAACGATCAAAATCAGTTTGATCCGCAGGGGCAGTACCAAAACCAGCAGTATTGTCCGCAATTTGGCGGCGGGATGATGAATCGCTTCAGCGGTCAGCAGCGGGGACAGAACTCACAAACGAACGGCGAACGCATTTCACTTGATGAAGCCTATACCAAGGCACAGGCCTATGTGTCTGCGCTGGGATCCAACCTGGAGATCGCCGAGATCATGGAGTTCCAGAACAACTTCTACGTGGTCGTGACTGAAACCGAAAGCGGCCGCGGCGCCATGGAATTGATCCTCGATCCCATTACCGGCAACGTCAGCCGCGAACGCGGCGCCGACTTGATGTGGAACCTGAAATACGGCGGCATGGGCATGATGGCGGCGCAGACTGCCACCGACAGCTCCCTTACTCTGGAAGAAGCACGCGCTGCCGCTCAGCAAGCCCTGGTCGACAGCGGCGAGAACGCGGTATTAAATGACGGCGGTTACAGCTTCTACGGGTATTACACATTTGATTATTCCATCGATGGTCAGACCGCAGGCATGCTGAGCATAAATGGCCTGACCGGTCAGGCGCTTTTCCACACCTGGCATGGAACGTTTATTACTAAGAAGGAGTACTAAGAATGAATAAGTTTTTGAAGTGGTTCTTTATCGTACTGGGAATTCTTACTGTCATGGCGCTCACTTTTTGCGTGACCATGTTCTTCCTGCGCGGCGGATCTCAAGGGGCAGCTTATGGTCCGCGCGGGGATGGCTTCCCGGGCGGAATGATGGGTCGTACCGGTTTGCGCGGCGGTATGATATTCTTCGGCATGGGCTGGATGATCCTGCGTGGCCTGTTCGGGCTGGCAGTGCTTGTGCTGGCCGGGTTTGGCGTGGCTTCCCTGGTGAAAAGACACCGGGCAGTCCCACCGCTCCCGGTTACCCTCGCGTGCACAGCCTGCGGCAAACCGCTCTCGGCTGAATGGAAAACCTGCCCGTATTGCGGCACCGCCATCCAGGCTGAACCCGCTCCGCTGGTGGATGAACCGGTAAAAAAGTCAAAGGCATAAACCTCCTAGAGCAAGAATCAATGTTGGAGAAAAGGGCACTCGTGCAAACGGGTGCTCTTTTTAGTTCTACAGGAGGGTGCCGTCTTTCAAAAATTGCATTATCATCAATTTGAATTTATAATGCCAAGTATGGGGGCATCATTTTACAACCAGGAGATCTCTATGTCAGACGTACGTTTGGACAAATGGGCGGATTTGATCGTGAATTATTCGGTGGCTGTGAAACCAGGCGAGCGCGTGTTCCTGCGCGCCGACAAGCTGGCTGAGCCGCTGGTTAAAGCGGTATACGGTAAGATCCTCGAGGCAGGCGGTAAACCCTTCATTTATACTGAAATGCCTTTCCAAATGGAGATGTTCTACAAGCTGGCCAACGACGAGCAGCTTTCTTATGCTCCCGAACCGCTCGAGTTCATCATGAGCCGCTACGAATGCATGATCCGCATCCTCGCTGCCGAAAACACCCACGCGCTGGCGAACGTGGATTCAGCCAAGGTAGTCAAGTACAGCAAGACCACCCGACCCATGATGCAAACTTACATGGACCGGGCCGCGAAAAAGGAATTGCGCTGGTCGCTGACAGCTTATCCCACCCAGGCCTACGCCCAGGACGCCGATATGAGCCTGGACGAGTACACCGAGTTCGTGCTCGGCGCCGTGATGCCCGACCCGAACGACCCAATCGGTTACTGGAAGAACATCTCCGCCAAACAGGACCGCATCGTCAAATGGCTCAAGGGCAAGAAGAACGTCCACCTGGTGGGCAAGGGCACCGACCTGCGGCTGAGCATCGAAGGTCGCGATTTTGTCAATTGCTGCTGCCATGAGAATGTGCCGGACGGCGAAGTCTTTACCGGCCCCGTGGAAGACAGCATGGAGGGTCATGTCACCTTCTCGTATCCCTCCATTTACCAGGAACGCGAAGTGACAGGTGTGCAGCTCGATTTTGTCAAGGGCAAGGCAGTCAAGGCCACTGCCGAGAAGAATGAAGCCTTCCTCAACAAAACCCTCGATATCGATGAGGGCGGCCGTTATGTGGGTGAGTTTGCCATCGGTACCAACGAGGGCATCAAGAAGTTCACTCGCGAGATCCTCTTTGATGAGAAGATCGGCGGCAGTTTCCACATCGCCCTCGGCGCCGGCTATCCAGAAACCGGCAGCAAGGCGCGCTCCGCCATCCACTGGGACATGGTCTGCGATCTGCGCGACGGCCGGATCACGGTGGACGACCAGCTTCTCTACGAGAACGGTAAATTCGTTATCGAATAGTTCGCACGACAATGGATAAAAAAGTACAGGCGGTGCCAGAAAGGCATCGCCTGTGTTTATCCATGAAGCCTGTTTAGAGGTGATACATCTTGCGCAGGGCGGAGAGCAGCAGCGCCAGACCCACCAGCGAAAGCCCGCTCAGTCCGATACCCATGCCCAGGTTGGAGGTCAAATTGGCTCCAGTGACCGGGATGATCGCCTCTTCCTCGCCGCCGGTTACCGGGATCGGCAACGGGCAAACATTGATGGTGTAAGTGAGTGACGCGGAATCGGCATCATTGAAGTAAACGACCACGGTATGTGTTCCCAGGGCAGTGGCTACCAGGTTGTGTTCACCCGGCGGTATGGACATACCCTTGTGATCGACGCCGTCCACGGTGAAGTGACTGATCGTGATATTGGACGAGTTCGGATTCACGATCGTCCACTGCATCAATCCTTCGGCGTTGCAGAACGGGTCGATCTCGACTTTCAACGGATCCTTTGGCTTGGGTTTCCTGTATTCGCAGGAACCATCGTCCACTTCGGCTTCGGGGTTGTAGTTGATAGCGAGTGGATCAGTGCAGCCGCCGGCAGGTCCGTTCGGTTCCACGCATCCGCCTTCACCGTCACTGACCAATCCTTCAGGGATCTCGGTCTGGACGCCGTCGATGTTGTTGCAGACGTCGGTGGGTGGAGTGATACAGCCGCCGTCACCATTGCTGATCATGCCTTCAGGGATCGAAGTCTGGACACCGTCGATGTTGTTGCAGACATCAACGGGGATAGCGGTACAGACGCCGTCTTTTTCCGGGTCTTCGTAGCCTTCAGGAATGGTGGTCTGGAGACCATCGAGATTGTTACAAACATCAATGAATACAGGGGTACAGAACTTATCACCATCGGGGTCTTCGAATCCAGCGGGGATGCTGGTCTGGACGCCATCAATGTTGGTACACACGTCAACAGGGATGGCGGTACAGATCTTGTCACCTTCGGGATCCTCGTAACCAGCCGGGATGCTGGTCTGGACGCCATCAATGTTGGTACACACGTCAACAGGAATGGCGGTACAGACCTTGTCACCATCAGGGTCTTCGTAACCGGGGGGCATGGATTTTTGGTCACCGGCGATGTTGCTGCATACGTCGATCTTGGTACAGAACTTATCACCATCAGGGTCTTCGAAATCGGGGGGCATGCTGGTTTGCGGGCCGGGGATGTTGTTGCACAGATCTACCGGTTTCGGAGTACAGATCTTGTCGTGATTGGGGTCCTCATAGCCGGGGGGCATGGTGGTTTGCATACCTTCGAGGTTGGTGCACAGATCAACCGGGATGGCGGTACAGATCTTGTCGTGATCGGGGTCCTCATAGCCGGGGGGAATTGAGGATTGATCGCCGGGGATGTTGCTGCATACGTCGATCTTGGTACAGAACCTGTCGCCATCGGGATCTTCATAGCCGGGAGGCATGGTGGTCTGAGTGCCGGGTTTGTTGGTGCAAAGATCAACGGGGATCGGAGTACAGAACTTGTCGTGATCGGGATCTTCGTAGCCGGGGGGCATGGTGGTCTGGTTGCCGGGGATGTTGGTGCACAGGTCGGTGACCACACAATTCTGATAAGAGTCTTTGTATGCATGCGGGTTGTGCAGGTATACCGAACCGGACCCGACCTTCACCTTTGCCCAGGTGACATCATATTTGCCGTTCGCCGAGGCAAAGTAGGAATAGTGCCATGTGTTTCCGGCTTCCTTGGATGGCGAGTCGATGGTGTAAGTGGATTCCGTCCCACCATTCACCTTGACCTTGAATGTGAGTGTCCCGGGTGTTGTTCCTGATGGGACATCCAACAACACAAAGTGGATTTCCACTTTGTTCGAGCTGCAGGCAATATGCGACAAGTTTAATTTCATCTCTTCGCAATTGGAGCTCGAGGCCTGAACTGCCTGCGGAGCTGCAGTCAGGAACACACCTGCGATCAACATTGCGGCGCTGGCGATGTAGAGGGTTTTGTTGATCAATTTCAATAATTTCGAAAACCTTTTATTCATTCCTTCCTCCTTGAGATGGAAAACCGAATAAAAACAACTTGATGAATGCAGTGTGTTCATATTGCGCCGGAAAGATAAAAAAACCGGCCTGTGGTGAAGGCCGGTTTCGCAATTTGCTCCCCGCAGATCGGTTAAAAGTCAACCAAGCGACCAGATCATCCTGCGGATCAAAGCATCCTTTTATTTGCTGAGAAAACTCTCGTTTTGGTTGTGAAGGAACAAAAAAACCAGCCATACATACAGGCCGGTTTCGCAATTCGCTCCCTGATGGCTTTGGCTCTCGAACACAGCCCAGCGACCATTCAAGCACATCAGATCGACGCGTCCTTGATCATCCGAATAAAGGTAGTCTATTTGGTTTGGCAACTTGAATCAGAGCACCGCTAACAATTGCCCACAAGAAAAAGAAGTGATTGCTCGGATATCACAATAATAGCACTTTATTCCGGCCGAGTCTATCAATTTTTATTAAAGATTTATGCAGAATTTACGCAATTTGCATTAAATACACACTCAAGCAATGGGAATTGCCCCCGGATATGGTTCCCGGGGGCAATTCCTGGTCAAATTTCTTGAATTATCTGATTGAAATTAGATGTGATAAACCTTGCGCAGGGCAGAGAGCAGCAGCGCCAGGCCGATCAACGACATACCGGCGAACGAGAATCCCATACCCAGATTCGCGGTTTCGTCCGCGCCTGTTACCGGGATGAGCGCGTCTTCCTCGCCACCTGTCACAGGGATCGGCAGCGGGCAAACGTCAATGGTGTAGGTCAATGAAGCCGTATCAGTCTCGTTGAAGTATATGACCACAGTATGGGTTCCCAGGGCAGTAGCCACCAGGTTGTGTTCACCCGGGGTGACCGACTTGCCGCCATGGTATTCACCGTCCACCGTGAAGTGGGTCATGGTAACATTGACATCGTTGGGGTTAACCACTGTCCATTGCATCAGTCCTTGGCCATTGCAGAATGGGTCGATCTCGACCTTCAATGGCTTCTTCGGAGTGTGTTTCCTGTATTCGCAGGAACCATCATCCTCTTTGGCTTCGGCGTTGTAGTTAAGGGCAAGTGGATCGGTGCAGCCTTCAATTCCTCCATCGTAGGTGCATTCGCCTACTTCGCCGTAGTTATTGGCGGCTTCGTCGTCGCAGGTGTCGTATGTACAGGCACCGACCTCACCGTAATTATTGGCAGCTTCGTCATTGCAGGTGTCGTAAGTGCATTCGCCGACTTCGCCGTAATTATTGGCGGCTTCGTCATCGCAGGTGTCGTAAGTGCATTCGCCGACTTCGCCGTAATTATTGGCGGCTTCGTCATCGCAGGTGTCGTAAGTGCATTCGCCGACTTCGCCGTAATTATTGGCGGCTTCGTCATCGCAGGTGTCGTAAGTGCATTCGCCGACTTCGCCGTAATTATTGGCGGCTTCGTCA
>CAYWCH010000104.1:0-8805 GCA_964456715.1 uncultured Anaerolinea sp.
CTATTCGCGAAGGTGGTCTGACGGTTGGCGCCGGCGTGATCACAAAAATCATTGCATAGGTAGAGTATGATGGCCAAACAAAAAATACGAATTCGTCTGAAAGCTTATGATCACCGCGTCCTCGATCAATCCGCCAAACGGATCGTCGAGACTGCGGAACGCAGTGGCGCTCACGTTGTGGGTCCTGTTCCGCTGCCAACCCGTATTGAACGTTTTACGGTCCGCCGTTCAGCATTCATTGATAAAGACTCGCATGAGCATTTCGAAGTCCGCACACACAACCGCTTGATCGACGTGCTCGATCCAGACGCTAAAACCATCGACATGCTGATGCGTTTGAACCTGCCCGCGGGTGTGGATATCGAGATCAAGATCTAAGTGACCAGATACCGACGAATTCGTAGTAAGTATCGGTAGATCACCTTAAAATTTGGCAACACACTGGCTATTTAGCGCTTTATGCGGTAAAATAGTTCGGTTTGGGTACTTTAGTACCCGAAGTAGGCAATCCAAGAGCAGTCTTGTAGGCGCACAAACAAAGACTGGTGACGCAGCAAACTGCTGACTGGGTTGTTCAGGGATGATGCAGCCTAGCCCAGGCTGACAGTCTCTTTATATATTTTTGAAGGAGTACAACTGAAATGTTAAAAGGGCTGATCGGGAAGAAAATCGGCATGACCCAGATTTTCGATGACAACGGCGCGGCAGTTCCTGTTACGCTGATCGAAGCTGGGCCGTGCTTCGTTACCCAGATCCGTTCGGTTGAAAAAGAAGGTTATTCAGCCGTGCAGTTGGGTTACGAGGAAGTCAAGCCGAAACGCTTAACCGGTGGCGAAATTGGTCACCTCAAGCGTACAGACCTACCCCCACTCAAGTTCTTGCGCGAATTCAAAGCCAGCGAAATCGACCTCAAAGAGGGCGACAAGCTGGATGTTTCTGTTTT
Source organism: uncultured Anaerolinea sp. (assembly GCA_964456715.1). Lineage (GTDB taxonomy): Bacteria > Chloroflexota > Anaerolineae > Anaerolineales > Anaerolineaceae > UBA6107. The sequence goes on from CAYWCH010000104.1 coordinate 944, forward strand.
CGCAGTGGGCGAGAAGGTCGATGTCTCAGGTACGAGCAAAGGTAAAGGTTTTGCTGGTGCAGTGAAGCGCTATCATTTCAACGGTGGACCAAAAACTCATGGTCAATCTGATCGAATGCGCGCGCCGGGTTCGAATGGCGCCACGACCACTCCTGGTCGTGTTTTGAAAGGTCACCGTAGAGCAGGTCATATGGGCAATGACGCTGTGACTGCGCAGAATCTTAAAGTCGTCCTGGTGGACGCCGAACGTAACGTCATCGGCGTGGGTGGTTCTGTACCCGGCGCACGTGGTGGCCTGGTCGTGATTAAAGAATCACGGAAGCAGTAACCAGACTGAGAACCATACCTGGATGAATGGAGCATATGACTATGAAAGTTGATGTCGTAAACATGGAAGGCAAGAAGGTCAAGTCGGTGGAATTACCCGCCGAGATCTTTGAAGCCCCTATTAATGTCGATTTGATGCACCAGGCATTTGTCCGCCAGATGGCAAACGCTCACCTTGGCACGCACGAAACCAAGACCAAGAGTGAAACCTCAGGTGGTGGTCACAAGCCCTGGCGTCAAAAAGGAACCGGACGTGCCCGTCAGGGTTCAACCCGTTCAGCGCAATGGAAGGGCGGTGGCAAGATCCACACCCCGCACATGCATTCATACAGCTTCTCCATGCCCCGCAAAATGCGCCAGGCAGCTCTGCGATCTGCTTTGTCTCAAAAAGCTGCAGAGAAGATGATCATTGTTGTAGATGAATTGAAACTGGATGAACCGAAGACCCGCCTTATGGCTGCAGCACTGAACAAAATTGTCGGCGAATCAAGCGCCCTGGTTCTGATCCCGTCCGTAGAGTCGTACGAAGACGTGATCCGCTCGACGAACAACATCCCGGATGCCAAGATACTGCATGCCAGCTATCTCAACATACGTGACCTGTTCGTCTTCGATAAAGTATTGATTCCGGTCACTGCACTTGATCTGATCAAGGCGAACCTGGGATAGGCGGAGGATGAGATGAGCTCGATTTATGACGTACTCAAGCGGCCTATTGTGACTGAAAAGTCGAATTACCTGGTAAACCGAATGCATCAATATGTTTTCGAAGTTACCGATGATGCCAGCCGAACTCTGGTAAAAGACGCCGTCGAAACTATTTTCAAAGTGAAGGTCGTAAGGGTCAATATCATCAATGTACCGGCCAAGCGCGGCATGAAACGCAGCCGCCGTGTGGATGTAAAAAATCCCGGTTACAAAAAAGCAGTTGTTACCCTTAATTCTGAAGACCGAATCCCCATTTTTGAAGGGGTCGAATAATGGCTATCAAGATCTATAAACCCACAACCCCCAGCCGCCGTAATATGACCGGTTACAGCTTTGATGAGATCACCAAAGACAAACCGGAACGGTCGCTGATCGTATTGCGCAAAGCCCGTGCTGGCCGCAACAATATCGGCCACATTACCGTCCGTCATCAGGGCGGCGGGCAACGCCAGTATATCCGTATCGTGGATTTCAAACGCGACAAGCTCAATATCCCTGCTCGTGTGGCTGCGATCGAATACGATCCAAACCGCACAGCCCGCCTCGCTTTGCTCGCCTACGCCGATGGTGAGAAACGCTACATCATCGCTCCGTTGGGCTTGAAAGTGGACGATACCGTCATCTCCGGGCCGACTGCAGATATCCGCCCCGGAAACAGCCTGCCGATCTCGAACATCCCCGTCGGTACCATGGTGCACAACATCGAGATGAAAGAAGGCAAAGGCGGTCAACTGGTCCGCTCAGCCGGAACTTCAGCTCAACTATTGGGCAAAGAGGGCGATTACGCCCAGGTTCGAATGCCCTCCGGCGAAGTGCGCCTTATCCGCCAATCGTGCTATGCCACTGTTGGTCAGGTCGGAAATACCGATCACAGTAACATCAAACTTGGTAAAGCTGGTCGCAAGCGCCACATGGGCATTCGCCCGACCGTTCGTGGAACTGCGATGAGCCCCCGCGACCATCCGCATGGTGGTGGTGAAGGCCGTCAGCCTGCCGGTATGCCCGGTCCGAAGAGCCCGTGGGGTAAACCCACCCGTGGTTACAAGACCCGCCGCAACAAGCAGAGCAACCAGTTTATTGTTCGCCACCGCAACGCCGGTAATCGGTAAGATTGGCATAAAGAGATCTTAACCGAGAGGAAGGAACGAGATTATGTCACGATCGCTTAAAAAAGGGCCTTTTATCGCCCCTAAGCTGTTAAAGAAAATTGAAGCAATGAATGCCGCTGGTGAAAAGAAAGTCATCCGCACCTGGAGCCGGGCCAGCACGATCTTCCCGCAAATGGTGGGGCATACCATTGCTGTTCATGATGGCCGCCGTCACGTCCCCATTTACATTACCGAAAACATGGTCGGCCACCGTCTGGGTGAGTTTGCACCCACACGCCATTTCCGCGGTCATGTTTCCTCCGCCGGGAAGGCTGAAGGAGCTAAATAGCCATGGCACACGATATTCGCGCTGAATTGAAGAACTGTGGTGTTTCAGCTCAAAAAGCTCGCCTGGTTGTCGATATGGTTCGCGGCAAGCCTGCAGTAGAAGCCATGACCACTTTGAGATTCACCACCAAGGCTGCTGCATATCACGTCAACCGCCTGATCGCTTCAGCCGTTGCCAATGCTGAAGAGAACTTCGGCGTGAGCCGTGATGACCTGATCGTTTACCAGATCATGGCCGATGAAGCTCCCACCCGCAAGTGGCGCCGCTTCGGTGCTCGTGGCCGCTTCAAGCCTTTGTTGAGACGGTCATCGCACATCACTGTGATTCTGCGAGAGAAAGAGTAGTTTCAGAAGGAGCAGTTGGCGGCAACGCCCTGTTCCGACTGAACAAGGACACCAGGAGAGATTATGGGTCGAAAAATTCATCCGATTGGTTTTCGTCTTGGAATAAATCAGCCTTGGGAAGGTCGCTGGTTCGCCGAAGGTGGCGAATACCGTGATCAACTTCACCAGGACCTGATCATCCGCAAGATGATCCGTAAAGAAGCCGAAAAAGCAGGCATCTCCAAAGTTGAGATTGAACGCTTCCCCGGCAAGGTTAAGGTTGTGGTTCACACAGCCAAACCCGGCATCCTCATCGGCCGTAAAGGTGATTCTGTCAAGAAGATCCGCACCGATCTTGAAGCCCTCACCGGCAAGAAGATCGATCTTGAGATCAAAGAGATCAAGAACCCCGATTGTGACGCCTATTTGGTCGCAGTCAATATCGCCGGGCAGATCGAACGCCGCGTGAGCTACCGCCGTGCCATGAAGCGTGCTTTACAGCAGGCCATGCGCCAGGGAGCACAGGGTATCAAGGTCTCAGTCTCTGGCCGTTTGAGCGGAGCCGATATGGCTCGTATCGTGTGGCTGCGCGATGGACGTGTTCCCCTGCAGACACTGCGCGCCGATATCGATTTTTCACGCGCTGAAGCCCTCACCACCTACGGACGCATTGGTGTCAAGGTGTGGGTATACAAAGGTGAAGTATTACCGGGTGTGGAAGAGAAAGTTGAATCCACCGAAGGTGTGTACGTAAGCGAATAGACTCCACGTAGAGCAAAGGCTCACGTGAAACGAAAGAGGTAGCTGCTATGTTGATGCCAAAACGTGTAAAGTGGCGTAAAGCTCAACGCGGTCGCATGAGAGGTAAGGCTCTGCGCGGCGCAGATATGATCTATGGTGATTATGCCCTCCAGGCATTGGAACCGGGGTGGGTGACCGCCCGTCAGATCGAAGCTGCCCGACGCACGATCGTCCGCGCGATGAAGCGTCACGGTAAAGTATGGATCCGGATTTTCCCAGACAAACCATATACTCACCGTCCGCCCGAAACCCGTATGGGTAAAGGGAAAGGCGCCGTGGAGTACTATGTGGCAGTGGTAAAACCGGGCAGGATCGTGTTCGAGATCAGTGGTTTGGACCATGAAGAAGCTCTTGAAGCGCTGAACCAGGCTTCATACAAATTCTCCGTGCGCACCAAGATCATCTCGAAGCACGAAGGAGCAGGAGAAGCTGCATGAAAACTTCAGAAATTAGAGCACTTGCTACTGAAGAAATCACGGCCAAGATGGTCGATGCCCGTAACGAATTGATGAACTTACGGTTCCAGGTTGTGACCGGGCAATTGACTGACACCAGCCGCTTGAAAATTGTCCGCCGTCAAATCGCGCTCTATGAAACAATCCTCCGCGAACGCGAACTCGGCATCGTATCGGAAGGTGAAAAATGAACGAACGACGTCGTATGAATGGTGTCGTCACCAGTAACCGGATGACCAAGACCGTTGTTGTGGTTGTGTCGCGCACTTACCGGCACCCCTTGTACCGGAAAGTCGTCCATACCAACCACAAGGTTAAAGCCCACGATGAACTGGGCTGCCACATCGGTGATGAAGTGACCGTTGTCGAAAGCGCTCCGATCTCCCGCGATAAACGCTGGGTTGTGGAAGCGATCGTAAAACGCGAAGGCAAACTCTTCGATGTCGCTGAAGAACCGGTCGAGGAGGCTGCAGCATGATCCAGCAAGAGTCTCGTCTCAAAGTTGCCGATAACACCGGCGCCCGCGAGCTGCTGGTCATCCACATCCAGGGCGGTTCCACCCGTAGGTATGGTGGCGTTGGTGATATTGTTGTCGCAACAGTAAAGTCTGCGGCTCCCCAGGGCTCAGTAAAAAAGAGTGAAGTTGTCAAGGCAGTGATCGTGCGTGCTTCGAAAGAATGGCGCCGTGAAGATGGTTCCAGCATTCGCTTCGACGACAACGCTGCAGTGATCCTGGACGTTGATGGTCAAAATCCCAAGGGTACTCGTATCTTTGGACCCGTGGCTCGTGAACTTCGTGAAAAGGGTTTTATGAAGATCATCAGCCTGGCCCCCGAAGTGATCTAGGCCGGGATAGAGGAGCGAGAGAATGAAAGTGAAAATTCGCAAAGGTGATCAGGTTGAGGTAATCACGGGCCGTGAAGAAGACAAAGGCAAACGTGGTGACGTCATCAAGGTCTTACCGTCAGAAGAACGTGTTGTGGTGCAGGGCATTAATTTGCGCACAAAGCATCAGCGACAGGTTCAATCTCAAGGAAGAACCGTGAATCCTGGCAAGATCCGTTTTGAAGCGCCGCTTTCCATTTCAAACGTAATGCTTGTTTGCAAGAAATGCAACAAGCCCACTCGTGTGAAACTGGTTCGCGAAGATGGCAAAGTGAAACGTTTCTGCAAGGAATGCGACGCGGATCTGGACATATAGTCCACAGCGGAGTATGCGATTATGAATATATTGAGAGAAAAATTTACTAAGGAAGTTGCACCGGCCTTGATGAAATCGCTTGGCATCAAGAACGTCATGCAAATTCCGCAGATCAAGAAAGTCGTCATCAATATTGGCATGGGTGAAGCAATGGATAACCCCAAAGCTCTCGATGCCGCAGTGGCTGATTTGACCGCCATCGCCGGACAGAAACCTGTGATCACCAAGGCCCGCAAAAGCATCGCCAACTTCAAACTGCGTGAAGGTCGCGCCATTGGCACCGCCGTCACGCTGCGCGGAGAGAAGATGTGGGCTTTCTTGGACCGCTTGATGAATATCGTGCTTCCGCGTGTTCGCGATTTTCGTGGAGTTTCGGCCGAATCATTTGATGGCCGCGGGAACTATACCCTGGGTTTGCGCGAGCAGATCATCTTCCCCGAGATCGAATATGACAAAGTGGATAAGGTCCGCGGCATGGAAATCACTATTGTGACCTCAGCCACCAATGACGATCAAGCAACAGCTCTGCTGCAGATGCTTGGCATGCCTTTCAGGAAGGATTAGTATGGCAAAGAAATGCATGGAATATCGTGAACAACGGCGTAAGTATGCCGTTCAGGTTCGTAACCGCTGTAAACGATGCGGTAGACCACGTGGTTATTTGCGCCGATTTGGGCTATGCCGTATTTGCTTCAGAGAGCTCGCTCTCGAAGGCGAAATCCCGGGCGTAACCAAGTCATCCTGGTAGCGCCAGTTCGGAGGAAGAAACATGAGTGTTAATGATCCAATCGCAGATATGTTGACCCGTATCCGGAATGGTGTTATGGCCAGCCAATCCGTAGTGGCGATGCCTCATTCAAATATTAAGGCAGAGATTGCCCGGATTTTGAAAGAAGAAGGCTTCGTTGAAGGATATGAGGTAGTTGATGGCGATAAGCCGACCATGAAAACCTTGCGTGTCAAGTTGAAATACGTGGGTGAGCGTCGCCAACGAACTCCAGTGATCACTGGTCTGGAAAGAATCAGCCGACCTGGACGTCGTGTCTATACACATAAATCAGAAATTCCCTGGGTGTTGGCTGGTATGGGTATTGCCATCCTCTCCACACCGAAGGGTGTTATGACCGGGCAGAGAGCACGCCAACTTGGTGTTGGCGGCGAACTTCTCTGCAAGGTCTGGTAACCCGGTGGGATGAAGGAGGTATGATACTGTGTCTCGTATAGGTCGTTTACCAGTGACTGTACCAGCGTCTGTGCAGGTAAATATTGCAGGCTCTGAAGTCCATGTAAAGGGTCCGAATGGCGAAATGAAACGCCTTTTCTCATCCGATATGGGGATCACATGTGAGGATAATGTCATCACTGTTACCCGTAGTTCAGATGATGCGCCCGTGCGCGCCCTGCATGGAACCACCCGTGCACTGATCCAAAACATGGTCACCGGTGTTTCCACCGGTTTCACCCGTGTTTTGGAAGTCGATGGTGTCGGCTACCGCGTTGAGATGGACGGCAAGAAACTCGTCCTCTACGTTGGTTACTCTCACCCAATCGTGATCGATCCCCCAGCCGGGATCTCATTCGAAGTGGATAGTAAGGCTCGTACCGTTGGTGTTAAGGGGTACGACATCGAAGTGATCGGTCAATTGGCCGCTGATATCCGCAAGATCCGCCCACCCGAGCCATACCTTGGCAAAGGCATCCGCTATCAAGGCGAGAAGATCCGCCGTAAAGCAGGAAAAGCCGGCAAAGGTAAAGGCGCAGGAAAGTAACAGGTGAATGCATATGGCTAAAAATTCTCGCAGTGAAGCAAGAATCCGCAGACACCAGCGTGTTCGCAAACATGTCAGCGGTAACGCGTTACGACCCCGCCTGAGCGTTTTTCGCAGCCTGGCTGAGATCTATGTTCAGGTGATCGATGATGAGCAGGGTGCCACTCTGGCAGCCGCTTCTTCCATCGATCATGAGCTCCGGGAAAAAATGAAAGGCAAGAAGAAGGTCGATCAGGCAAAAATGGTCGGCGAGCTTGTTGCCAAACGTGCCCAAAGCAAGGGTGTCAAACAGGTCGTGTTCGATCGTGGTGGTTTCCGCTTTAGCGGACGCGTAAAGGCGTTAGCTGATGCAGCCCGAGAGGCTGGCCTTGAGTTCTAGGCAGACAAGATAAAAGTGAGGCCTTAATATGGAGCAAATGGAATACCAACCATTAGAACAACAATATGACGAACGTGTCGTTGAGATCGCTCGTGTTGCAAAGGTAGTTAAAGGTGGTCGCCGGTTCCAGTTCCGTGTCACGATCGTGACTGGTGACAACCATGGCAAGATCGGTATTGGTATCGGCAAAGCAAATGCAGTCCCCGATGCCATGCGCAAAGCGACCGAACGCGCCCACAAACACATGCAGCAGATCGTTCTCTCAAATACCACCATTCCCCACGAAGTAACCGGTCGCACAGGCGGTGCAGTTGTTTTATTGAAACCTGCATCCCCTGGTACCGGTGTTATCGCGGCTGGTGGTGTCCGGGCTGTGCTGGAAGTTGCCGGCATCCGTGATATTTTTACCAAGAGTTTAGGCAGCGCCAATGTTTTGAACGTGGTGAAAGCCACCTTCGAAGC
>CAYWCH010000105.1:0-273 GCA_964456715.1 uncultured Anaerolinea sp.
ATTTTTCAATTTCGGTGGGAGTGAGACCCTGATCGATCAACTCGGAGGCATACTGGACGATCAACCCCAGACCCAATGATGTATTCAATGAATCAATCAAATGAAAATTGGCATGTCCGTGCAAAGAAGCACAGAGTTTTTCAGTTCTTTCAAAAAGTGGGCTGATCTCTTTGGAAAGTAAAATGAGAAAGATATCGTCGTAGGCAGAAAGGTTCTGCTCCAGGCAAGAGCTGATCTCTTCATCAGTGGGGGGGATCACTCGTGGCGAAAAAT
>CAYWCH010000105.1:283-8735 GCA_964456715.1 uncultured Anaerolinea sp.
GCGTGATCTGTTTTGGAAAATCGGCCACTTTGATCTGAGCTTTCGCGATTTCCTGGTTGGATGAAAAAACGAGTTTGTGAGACAAAAATTTCAACCCCGGGTTCTTCTGGAAACCAAGGTTGGTGAATTGAGCAGAGTCATCGGTGATGATGCAGGTGGATCCCATGGTTACTCAACGCTGAGGATCATATAGTAATGAGGTTGACCGCCTTCGTGAATCTCGATCTCCAGCGATGGGAACGCTTCCTGGATTTTCGCGGATATTTTCTTCAACAGATCAACCGAGATCGATTCCAGATCTTCAGAAGAAACAACGAGCTTGCCGTTGAACAGGCCAATGTATTTTCCTTCTTCTACATCGACACCATCGATTTCGACGCTGCGGGTGGCTATGGTTACTTCACCGCAATCGACATCGGAGATCGCGCTCGACATGTCTTCGAAGACTGAATTGATATCTCCATCCGGCTCCAATTGCAGCAGGGCAGACAATCCCTGGGCGATATTCTTGCTCTGGACGACCTGTACTTCTTTGACACTTAATTGTTTGGCGGTGTCCGCGGCAAGGATGATATTCTTGTTGTTGGGCAGGATGATGATCCGATCCGTGGGCAGATCTTCAAAGGATTTAAGGATCTCTTCAGTGCTCGGGTTCATCGTTTGGCCGCCACTAATGATGGCAGCGGCTCCGAGACTCGCGAAGATGCGTGAGATGCCCTCACCAGGGGATACCGTGACCACGGCAATCTGACCGGGTTCAAGGGGCATCAATTCGTAAGGCGGTTGACTGGCCTTCTTGTCTTCCATCTGTGATCGCAGGTTTTCCATTGCGATCTTTGTCCAGGTACCGATCGAAGTGATGTAATTGATCGGATCCTGCTGGCGGCCATCTTCCACGTGAATGTGCATGCGGTACATACCGTCACCTTCACCCACCTGGATGGAGGTGCCCATTTTCTCGAGTTCCTGGTAAAAGAGGTCCAGATTGAAGTCGCCTTTGGGTTGGAAATCGACGACCACTTCAACATCCTGACCTTCTTCCACCTCATCCAGGGTCTCCTGAAGGTTCATGGCGGAAATATTCTGGACGTTGGCCGCGACGCCTTCCAAAGGCATCTTTTTTACGTAGCGCAGCATTCCTTCGAATAGATAATACAATCCTTTACCGCCCGAATCCACCACACCCGCGGTTTTCAGGATGGGCAGTAATTCAGGAGTGTTCTTAACAGAGGCATCTGCTGCTGTCACAATATCTTCTAGGATCTTGACCAGGTCGTTGGACTCTTCGGCCGAGTTTCGGGCGGCCACAGCAATATCGTTGATGACTGTCAGAATGGTGCCCTCGACAGGACGTACCACGCCTTTATACGCGGTATTGCGACTCTCCACCAGCGCATTGACGAGAGCGGTCGCATCCATTACCGGAAGACTGTCCAGACCGCGCGAGAAACCGCGCCAAATCTGAGAAAGGATCACACCGGAGTTGCCGCGAGCCCCCATCAGGGCTCCCTGGGCAATATCTTTGGTGATCTTGCCGATGTTTTCTTCAGTTGAATTCAAAACTTCATTGTGTGCTGCCTGCATGGTCAACAGCATGTTCGTGCCGGTATCGCCATCAGGAACAGGAAAGACATTCAATGAGTTTACGATCTGTTGATTTGATTTAAGCCATAAAAGTGCTGCTTCGGTAAGCTTTTTCATCGTCTGGCCATTGACAGACGTGATTTTCAGATTATTACTGGTTTCAACAACACCAGTCTGGTTGGATTCAATACTCATGGCTCTCCAAAAGGCAGTGAATTTAGATCAATCGCTATTACTGATGCGTAACCCACGGATATGGATATCGACTCTATCAACGACCAAACCGGTTATCTTCTCAATGCGGTACTTGACGTTTTCTGAAACCATGGATGCTACTGATTTGATACGAACCCCATATTCCACGATTGGATAAACATCGATGGAAACAGCTGCATCTTGAAAATCAACGTCAACACCCAACACAGGATCTTTTACCAACACCTGAGACAGACCTTCTGCCAGGTTCTTGGCGGCCAGACCGACCACGCCGTATGATTCCAGGGTGGAGTGGTAGGCGATCGAAGCGATCGCTCGATGAGAGATGAAGATACTTCCAAGTGGATTGTTCGCTGTACTCATGATTTTGTCCTTCTGTTTATAACAGCATTTCTTGAAAAAAGATACGGTTTATGATACAATCGCGTTCTGTTAGTGGGTGAACTATACCCTTGATTTTAACCTAAATTGCGTTGTTTGTAAGGAAAGGAAATCGAAATGGCGAAGTGCGATGTCTGTGGAAAAGCGACGACCTTTGGTCATAACCGCAGTTTTTCTTTGAGAGCTACCAACCGTGCTTTCAAACCGAATTTGCAGAAGATCACAGTTGTCGAAAATGGAAAGAAAGTCCAGAAGACGCTATGTGCCAAGTGCATCCGCACGATGGTAAAGACCAAGTAACTCAATCAAGTGATAAGAATACGGCAGCCGCCGTATTTTTATTTAAGCACGGAGCTTCGTAATTCGTTTACGCCAGCCTGGATTCCAGCTGGGTTTTTAAAGATGGCAGTTGCTGCCACAAAGGCATTGGCACCGGCAGCCCGGCATTGGGGCAGGGTCTCACTGGTGATGCCACCATCCACTTCGATCAGAATCGCCGGATTGGTTTTTTGCGCCATATCAGAAACCAGTTTGATCTTGCGCGTCATTTGCGGGATGAAAACCTGACCTGAATAGCCCGGATTCACCGTCATGACCAGGACCATTTCAGAAAATTCCAATAGTGATTCGAGCATCGATGCCGGAGTGGCGGGATTGAGTGTGATACCGGGTTTGGCACCAAGTTTTTTAATCTGCTGCAGGGTGCGATAGGCATTGGGGTTATTTTCGATATGGATTGTAAGGTTATTCGCTCCGGCGTTGATGAAAGAGTCCACGAAGAGCTCAGGTTTTTCGATCATCAAATGAACATCGAGGGGCAGGGATGTCATCTTTTTTACCGCTTCGACGATAAATGGCCCCATCGTGATGTTGGGCACAAAATGACCATCCATGACGTCAATGTGGATCCAATCGCAACCCGCATTTTCGCACTGCGAAATGGATTCTTTGAGTTTGCTGAAATCAGCAGATAAGATCGACGCAGAAATAATGTCAGGTTTCATATTTACCTAGTGTATCAGGTTCCGAATGAATAACCAAATATAAAGCCAGAAGGGGATTAATCCGCCGACGAACAGGACGCAGGCCAGCTCGAGCCAGATCGTTTTCCAATCCACCGGAGTTTTGTCTTCCTGTTTCTCCGGGATACCCGGAACGGGGATTTGAGGAGGTGACATCATGGGTTGGGAAGGATTGTCAACCGGGATGATCATAGGAACAGGTGATGCAGACCGCTCAACGTAATCCATTTGGTTCGTGAAGGTCGAAAGTACCTGTCCCAACTGGTCGGCGGTACGGTAACGTTGGGAAGGTTCCCTGGAGAGCACCTTCAGAATGATCTTTTCCAGCGGTTCCGGTATATCGGGGTTGTAAATACGCGGCGAAGGCGGATCCTTTTCAATACGCAGCCGGGCTAATTCCTCACTGTCTTCGGCGATAAAAGGAAGATGACCACTGAGTAATTCGTAGATGACCACTCCCAGTGAATAGACATCCGAGGCGGGAGTGGGGGGAGAACCGGCAGCCTGCTCCGGGGCGATGTATTGCGGGGAGCCCCAAACCACGTCATATTTTTCTTGAGAATCGATCGTGGATAACGCCCTGGCAATTCCAAAATCGGTGATCTTCAGGCGGTTGTCGCGCGTGACCAGCATATTTTGCGGTTTGACATCGCAATGGACGATGCCTGCCCGGTGGGCGTATCCCAGCCCGGCACAGGCCTGCAGCATGAGCGGTAATCCCTCGGTGTATGAAATGTGTTCGTTTTCGTTGATCCTGGTTTTAAGGTCTGCTCCCGGCACAAATTCCATGACGATGTAAACGCCATTATCGTCGAAACCGAAATCGTGCACGGTGACGATGTTTGGATGCGAGAGGTTGGCTGCTGACTTGGCTTCCTGGCGGAAACGTTCGCGAAAAGCAGCGTTATCGATAAAATCACGTTTGAGCAATTTGATCGCGACCGGACGTTCGAGCATGGTATCGTAGGCTTCATAAACGAGAGCCATTCCACCCTTGCCGGCCTGGTGCAGCAGACGGTATCGATTCCCCAAAAGCAGATTTGTTTGGATACTTTCTGTCATTCTTTTCGGATTATATCACAGCCAGTTTCGCAACCTTTCGGATATAATTTCATTTTAATGGAGCCGAGATGATCATCAATAAGCGAGTTGTGATTGGTGCAGCATTGATCGCCATGATACTGGTGTTTTATGGCATTCTGGGTTTGAATGGCTATACCTATCAAAAATCGACCAGTGGGCCGGCAACTGCATTTCTGACGGTTCTTCCTGCCAACCAGATCCCCACCACCGATCCATCCGCGCTCTTTGTTACTCCAACCACCACAATTGACCCTGCGATCGCCAACCTGGGCGGCATATCCATCGGCTCTTATGTTCAGATAAAGGGAACTGATGGTCTGGGCTTGAACATTCACGATGGCGCGGGAGTGAATACTCCTGTTGAATTTATCGCCGCTGAAACGGAAGTGTTCAAAGTGATCGGCGGGCCGATTCAGAAGGATGAGATTGTCTGGTGGCAGATTGTCACTCCATACGATGAAGCAAGACAGGGTTGGGCTGCTGCTGATTATCTTTCGTTGATCGAGGAGTAGAAAAAGGTCCGGATGCTCTCCGGACCTTTTGTTTAGAAATCGAAATATTTCTCTATTTCAAATGGATGAGGTCTTTTGGCGACCTCTTCAGCTTCAGAACGTTTGGTTTTGATCCAATCCCTGATCAAATCTTCCATGAACACATTGTTGTAAAGGAGGAAATCGAAATCATTTTCAAGGGCTGCAGCAGCCTCACCCAATGAGGTGGGCAGGTTCTTGATGGTGGCCCGTTTTTCGGCGCTCCAGGAGAAGATATCTTCATCAAATGGGCCAAAGCCCGAAGCCGTCGGATCGATCTTGTTCCGGATGCCGTCGATTCCGGCCATAAGCATCGCTGCCATGGCGAGGTACGGATTGCAGGTGGCATCGGGAGGGCGAAATTCGAAGCGCACTTTCCCGGGTTGGGTGGCGTATTTTGGCACACGGATGGCAGCGCTGCGGTTACCGGTGGAGAAGAAACAATTAACTGGGGCTTCAAAACCCGGGATCAGGCGGCGATACGAGTTGGTGGTGGGGTTGGTGAAAGCCAGGATGGCGGGCGCATGTGTTAAAAGGCCGCCGATATAGTAAAGCGCAGTCTGGCTAAGCAGGTTGCTGGTGGATGGGTCGTAGAAAAGGTTCTTCCCGCCGGTAAACAATTGCTGGTGGAAGTGCATACCGCTGCCGGCTTCACCGTAGAGCGGTTTGGGAAGGAAAGTAAGTGTTTTTCCCTCGGCAGACGCGACCATGCGGGTGAAGTATTTGATCATCATCGTTGAATCGGCGGCTTTCATAAATTCGAGAAGCGGAATTTCGATCTCGCACTGACCGGCAGAGCCGACCTCGTGGTGATGATATTTTACAGGGATTCCCGCATCCTCCAGGGCAATGACCATTTTGGTGCGTAGTCCGTTCAGTTTATCCTTTGGCGGTATCACGTGATAACCACCATGATGGGGTATAGCATCACCGCTGCAACTCACCAGACGATCGTTCTTTGGCATTTCTGCAGCCTCGAAGTGATACGAGGAGGCATTCATACTGTTTTCAAATGAAGCTGATTCAAAAACATAGAACTCGAATTCAGGTCCCCATTTGCTTTCATCAGCGATATTCAGTTGCTTTAAAGAATCTTCAGCCCGTTTGGCGATCTGCCTTGGATCTTTGTAAAACGGTTTCTTTGTGTCTGCTTCGACAGTGCTGCAAATGAAACTGAGCGTGAGAACTTCGGAAAATGGATCGATAAATCCGGTGGATAGATCGGGGATAAGCGCCATGTCGCCTGATTTTACCGATTTCAGCCCGACGCTGGATCCATCAAAACCAATTCCATTTTCAAACGTTTCTTTCGAGAATTGCATCGCAGATAGTGTTACGTGATGCCATCGACCCCAAAGATCAGTGAATTTGAGATCAACCATTCTTACTGAATGCTTCTGGATGTAGTCATCAGCTTCAGCAAATGTTTTGAACATAAATTCTCCTTGGAAATGATTTACCACCATTTGATTGTACAATAATCTTCAAACCGAGACTAATGACAAAAATACTGTAAATTGATTGAAAGTTGCATGAGAATTGATTGGCGTTTATAATTTCTTTGTTCATTAAAATAATAATCCAGAGGAAGCATGGATTCATCCAGAGATAAACAAGAGACGCGGCAGATCACCCAGGCTTTGGAGGGGAACACCGGTGCGTTCTTACAATTGGTAACCGGAACAATCCTTGACGAAAGATATCAAGTTCAGGATGTGATCGGTATTGGCGGCATGGGTTCGGTTTACCGCGCCCGCGATCTTCATTTCCCAAATGTGATCAAGTTGGTGGCGGTCAAGGAAATGATCAACCAGGCGCCTGATCCAGTGGTCAGGCAAACGATTGTGCAAAACTTTGAGCGCGAGGCCAACATCCTGGTCACTCTCAATCATCCCTCGATCCCAAAGATTTATGATTTCTTCACGCAGGGTGAAAAATCTTATCTGGTGGAAGAGTTCATTAATGGTCGTGATCTGGAAGCCATTCTGAAATCATCACCAGATCCGATCCGTGAAGACCAGGTAATTTTATGGGCGATCGAGTTATGCGATGTGCTTGAGTTTTTACACACCCATAAACCTGAACCGATTATTTTCAGAGATATCAAACCTTCAAACATCATGATCAACCAGCAAAACCATGTGATCCTGGTTGACTTTGGCATTGCCAAGATCTTCAAAACCGGTCAAAAGGGGACCATGATCGGTACAGAAGGGTACTCACCCCCTGAACAGTATCGCGGTGAAGCAACGCTGCAAACGGATATCTACGCGTTGGGTGCAACAATGCATCATTTGCTGACTCACCGTGATCCCCGGCTTGAAGCGCCTTTCTCGTTCGCGGACAGGCCGATCCACCAGATCAATCCGTCTATTTCGGCCGATCTGGAGAAGATCGTCAATACAGCTTTGCAGTACAATCCCGCAGACCGGTTTGCCACAGCCACCGACATGAAAATGGCGCTGTTCACTTTGGCGAAAAGAACAGGAGCCTTGCCAAGAGCAGCATCAGCCACTTTGTCGATCGAACAGCAGGACGTCAAACCGCTATGGTCTTTCGAATGCGAAGACGAAATCCGCGGCGCCCCCACTGTGGATGGCGGTTTGATCTACATTGGTTCATATGACAATAATATTTATACGCTGGATGCCACAAAGGGAAATTTCCTTTGGAAATTTGCCACCAAGGGCGGCATCGTTACCAAACCACAGGTAGCTGGCGGCGCAGTTTTCTTCGGAAGTGAGGATAACCGGCTCTACGCTGTTCAAGCGAAGACCGGAAAAATGCTGTGGGATTATGCCACCAATGGTCCCATCCGCTGTTCACCACGTATTGCCGAAGGACACGTTTTTGTGGGTTCGGATGATGGTTGCCTCTATGCCGTAAACATGACTACTTATCAGCGCAGTTGGGCAATTAAGACAGAGGGGCCGGTACGGTCTTCGCCTTTTTTGACCAACGATATGCTCTATTTTGGGTCGGAAGCAAACGAATTCATTTGTGCTGATTTTCGAGGCTCTGTGAAATGGCGCTATTTCACCAAACGTGGAGTGACGTCTTCACCGGTTGAAGCGGATGGAATCGTATATTTTGCCTCACAGGATGCCAATTTCTATGCCCTCGACGCCAAATCCGGTTGGGTGATCTGGCGGTTTAGAATGGGGAAAGGATCGGTCTCTTCGCCAAGCCTGGCAGAGAACCAATTATTCTTCGGGTCGGCTGATAATTATTTGTATTGTGTCGACAAATCGAGCTCACGTGAATATTGGCGCTTCAAGTGCGATCACCAAGTGAGCGGATCGCCACTGATTAATAAAGAGTCGGTATATTGCGGGACAGCAAATGGGAGTTTCTACTGTATCGATTGCAAGAGTGGGAGACAACGTTGGAAATTTATGACCGGCGGTCCGATCACCGGTACTGCGGTCGTTAATAATGATGTAATCTATATCGGTTCAACAGACCACAAGGTCTATGCATTTATCGCGTGACAATTCGATTATTTGGAGGGATTATCGTGGAAAAATTCTTTAAGAAACTGTTCCGAAAAAAAGAAGTAACTGTGGAAGTGAAGAAAACCCCCAGTGTCCCTCTCGTTCAAACCACCCCTTTGACCGATGACCAGTTGAAAGCGGT
>CAYWCH010000106.1:0-229 GCA_964456715.1 uncultured Anaerolinea sp.
ACTCCGCGCCTACGCGCGAGCCGAATTTTCAATTTATGGTATATTTTAATTTCAAAGAAAACATCCCCCATTGGAGTGATTCATGTACTTTGCGATCGAAGGTGTTATCGGTGTTGGCAAAACCACTTTGGCGCGCATGCTGCAATCCAGTTTTGACGCTGAACTGGTGTTGGAGGTCTTTGAAGAGAATCCCTTTTTGAGCGACTTCTACTCCGACCGCCAACGCTAT
>CAYWCH010000106.1:239-1664 GCA_964456715.1 uncultured Anaerolinea sp.
TCTTCTTCCTGCTCAGCCGTTACCATCAGCAGCGCCGCAACATCAGCGACCGGCTGACCGAGGCCAAGGCACTCATTGCCGACTACACCTTCGAGAAGGACGCGCTCTTTGCCCGCATCAACCTGAGCGGCGACGAATTGGAAATGTATTACCGCGTGCAGGAGGCGCTGGCCGAGAAGATCTCCAAACCCGACCTGGTGGTCTACCTGCGCGCGAGCACCGACACGCTGATGAAACGCATCGCCATGCGCGACCGCTCCTACGAGCGCAACATGGAACGCGGCTACATCGATCAACTCAACCAGTCATACGAAGAGTATTACCTGGGCACGGACCACAATACGCCCGTGCTCATCATCGACTCGAACGATATGGATTTTGTCGGCAATCCCGAAGATTTCCAGACGATCCTGAACCGCATCCGCGAAGCCATGCACCTAGCACCGTTCCAACCTCAGTTGTTATAACCAGGAAGGGGTACCATGCGCATCACCCGTGACCTTTTGATCTCTCTCGCCCACGATAACGCTGCCAAATTCGCAGCCAAAGACAGAAGCCTGGTCTGTGTTTATCTTGTCGGTTCACTGCTGCGCGAGGATTCCTTTTTGGGCGGAGTGACCGACATTGACCTGGTGTGTGTGCATGACAAAGACATCCAGCCTTCGCGCGAGATCCTGCGGGTAAACGCCGAAGTGCATTTCGATATCACCCACCTGCCCCAATCGCACTTTGAAGACACCCGCAGCTTACGCCAGGACCCCTGGATCGGCGGTTCTTTCGATCAGAGCACGGTGGCGCTGCGCGATCCCACCCATTGGTTTGATTTCACCCGTGCCAGCGTGACCGGCGCGTTCTGGAAACCCAATTTCGTGCTTGAGCGCGTCAATTCGTTCGCGGTGCGGGCGCGTCAGACCTGGCAGCAGATCGCCGATGAAGCGCTGCCCCAGGGAGTGAAACGGACCGAGGCTTACCTGCAAACATTGAGCGACGCAGCCAACGCGGTAGCCTGCTTCAGCGGCGCGCCGCTGACCACACGCCGCCTGCTTCTGGAAATCCCCGAAAAGGCCGAGCAGATCAACCTGCCCGAGTTGACCTCGAGCCTTGTTTCGCTGTTCACCAACGATGCCTTTACCGAAGAGAACTGGGCCATCTGGACCCCGCAGTGGCTGGGCTCCTTCGACGCTCTCAAAACCATCAAAGACGCCCCGCTGGACGTGGTGCCGACCCGACGCAATTACTACGAAAAAGCTGCTGACGTTTTCTCAGATGATCATCCCGCCGCTGCACTGTGGATCATGCTGCGCACCTGGACGACCATGGCCGCTGTCCTGCCGAAATCAGAGGCGCCCTACAAACAATGGCAAGCCATGCTCAAGGCGCTTGGGCTGGACAGCCGCGGATTGCATGACCGGATCCAACCCCTGG
>CAYWCH010000106.1:1674-4726 GCA_964456715.1 uncultured Anaerolinea sp.
CGAGAGCGTGGAAGTCGCCATTGAAGCCTGGCGCGTTGAGAACGGCTAGCTGCTTCATCCACAAGGGGTGTGGATAACCGGGAATAAACTGTGGATAACCACTGATTTTGGTGGAGAATTCCCTCGCACGACCCTCTTTTTTGTGGAAAGAATTCCTCATTTTTGGGATCGCAACGGGACAAATAGCGCCCATTAATGGTGATTTAACACAATAACCACCGGCGAACGAGGGCTGCACATTTTCTCCACAGCGGCGATGGAATTGGATTTGCGCGCTGAACCGACCGGAAAAACTTAAATCCAAGTTGAAAAAGGTTGTTTCTCCGCGGAGTGATTCATTAAGATTGGATTTATCCACATTTCCACAGCCACTACAACTTCTACGATACTGATTAACACTATAAGTAAATAAGTTAATTAACCTGCCAGTCCGCGATTTCACAGATGTGGAGAGACGGGTTTTATGAGTTTTTTACAGGTGATTGAAACTCCCCATGGAATTTTGTACAATTTAGATAAGATTTGCTGTCATGCCCCTAATCGTTTCTAATATCGTCATTCATTAATGGGAGAATAACAATGGACGTCATCAAGGTCAAAGCAAACTCAAGGACTGCAGCCGTTGCAGGGGCAATTGCAGGTGTGATGCGAGAGCATAAACATGCTGAAGTGCAAGCCATTGGTGCCGGCGCAGTCAACCAGGCAGTGAAAGCCCTGGTATTGGCCAGGGGGTACCTATCTGAAGATGGCATTGAAATCATGTGTACCCCGGAATTTGTTGATGTAGAAATTGATGAGAAAGTGCGAACAGCCATCAAGTTGACAGTCGATCCAAAGTAAAGCTTTGAAAAAGAGGCCGCAATAAAGGGCAGAAGATTTTCTTCTGCCCTCTTTAAGTTTAATCGTCTGGGATCTCTTCTTTTTTGAAGACGACCACTTCCTTGCCGGTCAGTTTTTCCTTGACCTTGGAGGTGATCAGGTTCAGGTGGTGGGGATGGGCTACGAAATCGAGGTCGTCAGCAGGGACGGTGAGGATGGGGCACAGGGTGAAATGGTCGATCCAACTGTCGTACAGGCCGTTGAGGTTTTCCAGGTAGGCCGGGGCGATGGATTGTTCATAATCACGGTTGCGCAGGGCGATGCGTTTGAGCAGGGTGCTCACTGAGGCTCTCAGGTAGATCACCAGGTCGGGCGGCGGCAAGGTTTCGGCCAGGGTGAGATACAGCGAGCGGTAAGTGTTGTAGTCGCGGTCGGCCATGTTGCCCTGCACGTAGAGGTTGCGGGCGAACACCTCGGCATCCTCGTAGATGCTGCGGTCCTGGATGACCGAGCCCTGCACGTGCAGCAGCTCATGATGGATGCGCAGCCGGTGGGTGAGAAAGAAGATCTGCGACTGGAAGCTCCAGGCGGGCATATCCTTGTAGAAGTCTGAAATGTAGGGGTTCTCGGCCACGGGTTCGTAAAACGGCTGACAATCGAGGCGATCACTGATCATTTCCACCAGAGTTGATTTTCCCACGCCGATATTCCCTGCCACCGCGATAAACTTCTTCATGTGATCTCCTCAAATCTGATGTTTAAAAGATTATAACATTCGCGCTTAAAACAGCAAAAAAGACAGCCTTGCGGCTGCCTTTTTTACATAAATTTATAACTCAGGCAGGCTGGGCAGCGCCGGTCGGGCAGACGTCAGCGCAGGCACCACAGTCTTTGCATTTTTCGGGATCGATCACGTACTTGTCGGCGCCGGCAGTGATGGCGGCTTCGGGGCACTCGGGTTCGCAAGCTCCACAGCTAATGCAATCATCGGTAATCTTATGGGTCATTTCAGGTTTCCTTTCATGAAAGGTTTACGAATTCGTTTTCGTAGGATAGCACAGCCCGCGAAAGGCGTCAATAGACTTTTTTCATTATTAAAATTACAAATTTCTTAACCTCAGGAATAAAAAACTTAACCGCGAATGACGCTAATTATCACAAATATTCTTTTTAATGATCTATTAGCGTTCATCAGGAAAAATTCGTGCAATCCGCGGTTAATCTTTTAAGGAATTCGTGTAATTCGTGGATAGACGATATAATCTAATCTTATTTAATCAGGTTAATTCATGAAAGAGATCAGACCACGACACGGATTCATACAGATCCTCACACCGGCACTGCCGGTGGTGATGGGCTACCTGCCGATCGGGTTCGCATTCGGCGTGTTGGCGGTCAACGCCGGGTTGAGCGCCTTCGAAGCGGTGGCCATGTCGGTGATCGTCTATGCCGGCTCGGCGCAACTGATGGCGGTGAGCCTGTTCGAGGCGGGGATCAACCCGTTCTCGATCGTGGCCACCACGTTCATCGTCAACCTGCGCCACCTGCTCATGTCTGCTTCGCTGTCGCCGTATCTCAAGCCGTGGCGCAAGGCGGAGGTGGCTGCCTTCGCCTTCGAATTGACCGACGAGAGCTTCGGGGTGCACAGCCTGCGCTTCGAGCGCGGCGAGAGCCAGCCCGGACCCACGCTGGGCATCAACTTCATCTGTCAGCTCTCCTGGGTGGTGGGCACTTTGCTGGGCACGCTGGCCGGAGGTCTGATCACGGACGTGAAGCCCTTCGCGCTGGATTACGCGCTGCCGGCCATGTTCATCGCGCTGCTGATCCTGCAGATAAAGGGCGGACGATATCTGCTGGTGGCCGCGGTGGCAGGCATGCTCTCGATCGTGATCTGGCTGGTGGGGGTAACGCAGTGGAACGTGCTGCTGGCAACACTGATCGCGGCGACGCTGGGAGCCGGAGTGGAGACATGGACCAAACGACGGTGATGCTGACCCTGCTGGGCATGAGCCTGGTCACCTACCTGCCGCGTCTGCTGCCGGCCTGGTTCCTGCGCGGGCGCGAGCTGCCGCCGTTTTTGGTGGCCTGGCTGCGTTACGTGCCGGTGGCGGTGCTGGCCGCGCTGCTCGTCCCCTCGCTGCTGGTGCAGGACGGCGCGTTCAAGCTGGCGTGGAACAACCTCTACCTGTGGGCCGCTCTGCCGGCCGGCTTGACCGCCTGGGAGATGGCGCTG
>CAYWCH010000106.1:4736-8695 GCA_964456715.1 uncultured Anaerolinea sp.
CCGCCTGGAAGAGCCGCAGCATGTTCCTCACCGTGCTGGTGGGGATGGTGATGGTGGCGGTGATGAGATTGTTCCTCTAATTGTCGTTGCGAGCCCGTGCTTTTCGGGCGTCACTTGCACCTGCAGCAAGTGCAGGCGAGCAATCCCCAACTAGTTCGGAAAATTCTCTATTCTCACGCAGAGACGCGGAGCACGCTGAGAAAAATCATGAAATGTTCAACCCAGTAAGCAGATAAGCATTTTACGATTCTCCACTCTCTACTCTTGGTATTATCAAGTACGCTTGACACTTTTCCCGGTTGCATTATAATAGTCGGCAGAGCGGGCGGCTGTTAACCGCTAGGTTCGAAGTTCGAGTCTTCGACGAGGAGCCTGTAAAAATAAAACGCCCTGTAGGGCGTTTTATTTTTACCAATATTCACTACTCCGAGTCGATCCTGAACCGAAGGTTCAGGACAGAGGAGCCTAAAACACCTTGCTCCGAGTCGTTCTGCGGTTGCTGCACCCCCGAGCGTATTTTGCGAGTGGGGCAGGAGCGTAGCGAAGGGTGCAGACCCTCTTCGAGGGCAGGTGAGCCTCACAAAAAGAAACAGGCCTTTAGGCCTGTTTCTTTTTGTATACATTAACTTTATATTGCCCTTGCCCTAATGCACCTCGGGCCAGGGAGCATCCTTATAGCAGCCCATGGTGTAGACGCGGAGAGTGAAGGATATATCGTCCCAATTTCCTGTAAAGTAGAATTGTGACTGATCCCAGACAAACGGGGTATAAGAGTAAGGATCCCCAGGAGCAGCCCCATCACGAGTCGCTGTAGAGCTGGCAGAGAGCGACCCGGTCAGCGCTCCGGCCGGGCTGATGTTCATGATCTTGTAATCCACCCGGGTGCCAGCCGGCAGTGCAGGGAAAATATCAACCGAGTTAATACCGTTACTATTAGCAGGCCAGTCCGCAGGATGAGCTATCATTATATGGATCCTATCAATGAAATCACATTCAGGGATCGATTTCACCGGGGCTTCAGCAATGGAGAAGTGGGTCAGCAGGGCGTAAGTGCCGCTGGAGTAGATAGTCGCGCAAGCCAGGGTAGGAGCGCCTTCTTTGTCTGCGGTGTTGGAGAAGGTGGTAGGCATGGAAACCCATTTATTGTTCAACCACTGGTAGACCCCGCCCCGCCAGCCGTAACGGTAGGTGGGGAAGGAGAAACAGGCGGAGGCGGAACCGGAGGACAAGCCGCTGACCTGCAGAGCTTGACCACCGAACTGCTTCTCGCCGGTGGGGAACCCGACCGGGACGATCAAACCACCATCGGTTTTCTCTGCACCTGCCAAGGATAATGGTGAAACAGCAGTGCTGGTAAACACCATATCGCCAGATACCGGTACAGTCCACGGCGCTGCCCAATCGTATGCATAGACAGTTGATGAGCCTGCCATAAACACAAGAATGAACGCGAACATGGAGACTAACAAAATTCTGATGTTTTTGTTCAAAGTAACCCTCCCTTAGGATTAATTGTTCTAACAGTAAGATTATCGTTAATGAATAAACATAAGTCAAGCAATATGCTATGTTTTTACGGAAAATTTAGTTTAGATATAACCAAATGGTTACGAGCAACTATTTGGATGCACTTCGCTAGATTCGACACCCCCGAATTGCATATATGAGGGGGGCGACGAGGGATCATTGTGATTTCCAGACCAAATCACTCAAATAAGCGAAAGGTTTTGATTATTCAGATCATAATCCATTCAGCCGGTAGGCTTTATATGTGCCTGAGTAGGTATAGTACGAACTTTGCTTGATGACGCCGGTCTTGGTGTTGAGGGTGAGGGTGCGCTGCACGGTGCCGTAGGTGGTATTCTCTTCTTCGTAGGCAATGAAGGTGCCAGCGCTCTGATCGACCCACTGCACGAAGATCATGGCGTGCGAGGAGGAGATCAAGGCGTCACCGGGTTTCAGTTTGCTGAAGGCGATCTGGTAGGAGGAATTCTTCAATCCGCTCGGGGAAGTGCCCGGTTTGCTGAGCTGCCAGACGAACGAGACAAAACCGGAACAATCCTGGCGGTAGCCGTCGTGGCGGAGGGTGGAACTGTAGGCTACGTTGTCGGTCACCCAGGTGGAACCCCGCCAGATCATCCAGGTGCGCTTGCTGGGTTGAGTCACGGTGACGCGGGCATAGTCGCTCAACTGTTCAGACGCTGAAATTGTGGTCGAAACGGTCTGCCCCTTGAAGGCGGGATACTCGGACGAGACGTAGTAATACGCCGTCACCTTCACCGTGCCGGTGAAGTAATACTTGGCGATCTTGTTGGTGCCGCAATCGGAAGCGTCTTTTTTGAGGGTGTACTTCACGGCGGTTCCGTCCATGGCGGTGCCCTTGATCACCAGCTTGACCGCCTGGCAGGCGGTGATCTTGATGCGCTGACCGCCGGCGCTGGCCTGTACCGGTACGATCGTGTTCAGCAACAGCACGGCGGTCAGCAGCAGCAAAAAGATACTTCGAATGACGCGGGGCATGGATCTCATGACGACTCCTTGCGTGAAAGGACTGGAGGGATTTATTTGTTAAAAGTATTGTAGCGATTAGATGTGTGTTTTCAATGAATTCTTGCAGAACTGTAAGCAGAATGTAATCAGAACAATAGGTTCATTTTCCGAATCAGATGCCAAACACGCCGGAGAGAACAAACACACTCAAAGAGCCAAGGATAATGCCTATTGCTGAATAATGTTCATGCCCGAATTCGCGGGCAGTAGGTATCAGTTCATCAAGTGTGATAAACACCATCACTCCCCCGGCAAACGCTAGAGAGATGGGAACAAAATTTTTAAAAGAGATCAAAACGAGGCTGGCGATCAAAGCGCCCACGGGTTCTGCAAAACCGGATAAAAAAGCAACCTTGAATGCATCCCAGCGATGCATACCACCTTTACACAGCGGCAAGGCAGTGGCAATCCCTTCGGGAATGTTATGCAGCAGGATCGCAATCGATACGAATAGACCAAATTTTGGGTTGTGCAAGTAACCAGCGCCTACAGCAATTCCTTCAGGCAGGTTGTGAAGGGTAATGCCGATCGCCAGAAGCAGACCGGTATTGACCAGCTTCATGTCAAGTGGCTGAGAATCCGAGTGGATTTGACCAAAACGACGGCGTTGTCTGTGGCGAAAAGGACGCTCTTCCTGAATATCAGCATTGGATGCCGTGCGTATCTCTTTTTCACCAAAACGAATGTGAGGCGCAAAGTGGTCCAGCAGGAACATAAATGTTGCTCCCAGACCAAAACCAATCGTAGCGGTCCAGGCACCGGCCATGTCCCAGGCGTGTTTTACCAGTTCAAGGAATGACAGGCAGATCATCACTCCTGCTGTAAAACCCATCAGCAACCCGTAAGAGCGTTTTCCGGGTCTGCGGATGATGGCGATCAATCCACCCAACCCGGTGCCGAGGCTGGCAAAGACACTCAAGAGGATGATATTGACCAGGGAACTGGAAAAAGGGAGCATTGAGTTATTTTATCGCAAACAGGGTTTTTGGATAGTGGAATTGTTTTTCGATGATCGAAAAATTGGGTTTTCCTTTGTATAATTAGGCAAAATCCAATTCAGAGGAAACATGAGCGGACAATTTGTTGACCTGCTGCAGATATTCCCATCCAGCAGCATAGAAGAGACAACCCAATTTTACGAAAGCATTGGTTTCAGAGCCGTGCGCTACCTTGAAGTCCAAGAGCCGCACGTCTGCCTGTACCGTGACAACATCGAAATCGTGCTGACGAAATCGGCGCGGGCGAAGATCGAGCCCAACCACATCGTCCACGGTTACGGCGAGGATGCCTACTTCATCACCAACGACCAGGCCGCGCTCCAGGACGAACTGCGGAAAAAGGGCGTAAAGATCGTGCGCGAACTATGCATGACCGATTACTCCAATTTCGAATTCATTTTCGAAGACAAC
>CAYWCH010000107.1:0-1796 GCA_964456715.1 uncultured Anaerolinea sp.
GACGGGCCAGGCGGGTGGGGAGGACGCAATCGAAAATATCCACTCCGCGCAGGATCCCGTTAATCAGATCCTCCGGCGACCCGACTCCCATCAGGTAGCGCGGTTTTTGAGCAGGGAGGATACCGTTCACCACTTCGAGCATGGCATGCATATCCGGTTTGGTTTCTCCCACAGAGAGCCCGCCAATGGCGTGACCCGGAAAACCAAGCGAACTGATGAACTCGGCAGACTGTTTTCGAAGATCAGGCGAGATGCCACCCTGCACGATGCCGAAGAGTGCCTGATCGGGTCTTGTTTTGGCTTTCAGGCACCGCTCGGCCCAGTGATGGGTCCGCACCATGGATTGGTTTATGTATTCCGCATTATTGGGATCGGCGCATTCATCGAAAGCCATGATGATATCCGCTCCGAGTTTTTCTTGAATCTGGATTGAACTCTCAGGGGTGAAGCGGTGCATCGAACCATCAATGTGGCTCTTAAAAGTGACGCCATCTTCATCCACTTTACGCGTATCGGATAGTGAAAAAACCTGGAAGCCACCGGAGTCGGTAAGCATGGGGTTTGGCCACTGCATGAATTCATGCAGCCCGCCCATTTCTGCAACCAGGTCTGCACCAGGCCGCAGATAGAGATGGTAGGTATTTGAAAGGACGAGCGAAGCCTGGCATTCCTTCAATTGAGCCGGCGTGACGGCTTTTACGGTGGCCTGTGTACCGACTGGAGCGAAAACGGGGGTCTCCAATGCGCCGTGAGCGGTTTGAAACACTCCGGCGCGGGCACTGCCTTCAGTTGCAGTAATGTCGAATGTAAAGAGTGGTTTTTCCATTCCAGCAATTATAGCCTGTAAAAACTGCGTTTTGTGGATGTGAAAGCAGCCAATGGATGTGAAGATATGGATTGGACTTGTCCGGCATCGACAGGTCGTTTATACTAGAAAATCGATTATGGATCGAAATCTGACAGATTAGTCAGTACAAACTCATTCTTGAAAGAGTCAGCCTTGTTACCCGATAAACAACCAAAAAAGTGGTGGATCTATCCAACAATCGACCAGGCGGTCGATCAAAGATTGAGCGCTTTCGCGCCGTATATGCGTCAATTGCTGTTCAATCGCGGTTGCGATACCGAGCAGGTAGCAATCGAGTATTTGAATGCCTCCTCACCTTTGGGCGATCCTTTTGCTCTTGTAGACATGGAGAAAACCATCGATCGAGTCTTTCTGGCGCTTGATCAAAAGGAATCCATCATAGTGTACGGCGATTACGACGTAGACGGGGTTTCTGCTACGGCTTTGTTGGTGCAGGTGCTGAAGGCTTATGGCGGGAATGTCAGTGCTTATATCCCCAACCGGTTCGAAGAGGGGTACGGTCTGAACTCAGAAGCCGTGCAGGAATTGAGCGAGAAGGGGGTCAGACTGATCCTGACCGTGGATTGCGGCATCCGCTCTCAACGTGAAGCTGACCTGGCCAGGGAGTTGGGGATCGACCTGATCATCAGCGACCACCACTATCCCAAGGGAGATCTGCCAGCGGCGTTTGCGGTGATCTGCCCGAAGCGGGAGAACGATCCCTATCCTTACAAGGAAATGGCCGGGGTCGGTTTGGCATACAAGATCGCTCAGGGGTTGTTCGCAAGGAGACCGTTATCGGGAACCTCTGCTGATGATTGGCTGGACCTTGCAGCACTCGGGACTGTGGCGGATGTGGTGCCATTGACCGGAGAAAACCGTGTATTGGTCCGCAGAGGGTTGAACCTGCTCCGTCAGGGTAAGAGGATTGGCTTGCAGGCATTGATCC
>CAYWCH010000107.1:1806-8620 GCA_964456715.1 uncultured Anaerolinea sp.
CGGGTGAGCGGCAGGAATCCGTCGCGGATTACCGCCGGTGATATCGGTTATATGCTGGGACCCCGGTTGAACGCTGCCGGCCGGATCGATTCGGCCATGCAGGCATATGAATTGTTGATGTCCGAGTCGGTCGATGATTCTGCCTTGCTGGCGCAGAAACTTGATAATCAAAACAGCGCCAGGCAACGGATCACCAAGGAAGCCAGGAAGAAAGCTGAAGATGAGATCGGTGTTGAACCAAATCTCGACCTGATCTCCACATTCAATGCCGATTACAGCAGCGGTATTGTCGGCCTGGTTGCCACCGGTTTGGTGGAAACGTATTACCGCCCGGCGGTGGTGGGCAGCGTGGAGGACGAATTCACCCGGGCTTCCTGCCGCAGCATCAGTGAGTTTCATATCACCCGGGCATTGGATGAATGTGCCGATCTGCTCGTACGGCACGGCGGTCATGCCATGGCGGCCGGTTTCACGGTGCGTAATGAAAACATGCAGCAACTTCTCGAAAGGTTGAACCTGATCGCTGAGCGCGAATTGGAGGGGAAAGATTTGCGCAAGACGATCAAGGCCGATCTTGAAATACCCATTTCAAGCGTGAGGAATATCTCATTGCGCGAGCTGGATAAACTGCAACCAACCGGCATGGGGAACCCTGACGCCGTGTTCGTTTCACGCAACGTTGATATTGTCCGTCCCCGTTTGATTGGCGCAGAAAAAACGCATCTCAAATTCAACTGCCAGGCGGGAGATTATTTGCTGGATGCCGTGGCCTGGCGCCAGGCGGATTGGTCCAGGGCGCTACCGGGAAAATTCGATCTCATCTACGCGATCGAGGAAAATGAATATATGGGCACGCGAACATTGCAGATCAATGTCAAGGATATGCATCCCAGCGGGCAGGGGTAAGCTGTGAGTCAACCACCATCCAAAGTTAAAGCAATCCTGCTGGCTCTCCTGATCACGTTCATCTGGTCCACGTCATGGGTATTGATCAAGATCGGGTTGAAGGAAATCCCGGCTTTGACCTTCGCGGGGTTGCGTTATTTCATCGCGTTCCTGTGCCTCTTGCCGTTTATGTTCACCAAACGAGCCAAAGCGGACCTCCAAAAAATGAAATCTACTGATTGGGTGCGACTGGTCCTGCTCGGCATCGTGATCTATACGCTTGCCCAAGGTGGCCAATATATGGCATTGGCGTCTCTGCCGGCTGTTTCGGTCAACCTGCTGATCAACCTGACCTCTATTTTTGTCGCGTTTGCCGGGATCTTCCTGTTGAATGAAAAGCCAACCATCATACAATGGGTGGGCGTTTTCTTGAACCTGTTTGGCATCCTGGTTTACTTTTACCCGGGTGGTTTTGCCCATGCCGAGTGGTTGGGATTGTTTTTTGCATTGGTGAGCCTGGGTGCGAATATTGGCGGTTCGTTGATGGGACGTAATGTGAACAGGGTATCAGCGATCTCTCCCCTGACTGTAACCGTCATCAGTATGGGAATCGGTTCCACTCTCTTGCTTTTCATCGGGTTGACAACTCAAGGACTGCCGGTCATCAGTCTCACCAGTTGGGGGATCATCCTGGTGATGGCGGTGGTCAATACAGCGTTTTCATTTACCGTGTGGAATTACACATTACAAACGCTATCAGCCATGGATTCAAGTCTGATCAACAGCACCATGCTGGTCCAGGTAGCGATCCTCACCTGGATTTTCCTCGGAACCAATCTAAGTATTAAAGAGATTATTGGTTTGGTGATTGCCGTAATCGGAATTTTAATCGTGCAGATCAATCCCGGACAAAGGATTTCCAACACCTGACCTTTCCATTTTGTTAGTTATAACCGGTTGATTTTTACCATCGCTATACGGTAACCTTAAAACCAAGGTGCTATAATTACCTTGCTATCATCCATGTTTATCGCATTTTGGAGGGCTCGAAATGTCAAATGAAACTTTGCAACCTCCGACAAATGTTCCGGTAGTTCCAAACGCAGCAGGGGGAGGTTTTAAACCGGGACAGATCAACAGCGTTGAAGATACCGGACTTGGTTTGCTCTGGTTGCAGGACCTCGCGCTAAAAATCCTCTATTTTCAGGGATACCTTACCGGTTTTAAGATCGCGGAAGCGATGACGTTGCCATTTTCGGGAACAGTTGAGCAGATCCTTGAAGGGTTGAAACGCGATAAAGCGATCGAGGTGCGATCCTCGCAGATGGGACTGGGGGAAGGTGCTTATCTGTACGCGATCACTGGTTCGGGGATTACACGGGCTCGTGAAGCTCTGGATCGAAGCCAGTATGCCGGACCGGCTCCCATTCCGCTGGAAGTTTATAATGATTCGGTACGGCGGCAGAGCCGTGGACGTATTCAAGTAACCAACCGGCACATGCGTCAGGTGATCAATGACCTGACCTTCAGTGAAAAGACATTTCACCGCCTGGGTCCGGCTGTAAATTCAGGTACGTCAATCTTCATCTATGGACCTCCGGGAAACGGCAAGACCAGCGTCGCCAGAGCCATTGGCAACCTGATCCTGTCTCAAACCATGTACATCCCGTACGCGATTTATGTGGACGGGCAGGTGATCACTGTGTTCGACTCGGTAAATCATCAGCTCGCCCCTGAAGAAGAAACAGTACCCGGACGCGGCGGGCCGCGCAAGGATATGCGCTGGGTGCACATCCGCCGGCCGTTTATCATGGTTGGCGGTGAGCTGACGCTTTCCGGGTTAGATCTGGTTTTTGACGACACCCTGAAATTCTATGAAGCTCCATTCCAGGTCAAAGCCAATGGTGGGATCCTCCTTATTGATGATTTTGGCCGACAACAGGTGCGTCCGCGTGATCTGCTGAACCGGTGGATTGTCCCTCTGGAAAACCGGATTGATTATCTCTCAATGCATACCGGAAGAAAAATCGAGATTCCCTTTGATGTGCTGGTCATGTTCTCAACCAACCTGCCACCGAAAGATCTGGTGGATGAAGCCTTTCTCAGACGACTACGGCATAAGATCGAAATCGGCGATCCCAGTTATGACGAATACCGGGAGATTTTCAAACATGTTGCCCAAAACAAGGGTGTCGCTTACTCTGATGAGGGGCTGGCTTATCTGCTTCAGGAATGGTATATCAAACCGCAACGAAAGATGCGTGCCTCGCATCCCCGCGATCTCTGCGATCAGATTCTAGACATTTCCCGTTACCTGGGTGCGGAACCTGTCATGAGCAAGGAAATGATCGACACTGCTGCGGATTCGTATTTTGTTGAGTTATAAGATGATAAAAAATTTGCCCAAGCCGATCATCATCGGTCATCGAGGTGCGTGTGCGCTTGCACCCGAAAATACCGTTGCTTCGTTCAAACTTGCCGTGGAGCACCATGCCGACTTCGTCGAGCTGGATGCCAAGCTGTCATTGGATGGAGTGGTCGTTGTCATCCATGATCAAACCGTTGACCGTACCACAAATGGAACGGGACGGGTGAACCAACTTGCGTTTGATGACCTGCGCAAACTGGATGCTGGCAGCAAATTTGACAAGAAATTCGCCGGTGAGAAGATCCCAACTCTGGATGAGGTTTTCAAGGCAGTTGGCATGGATGTTTTTGTCAATGTTGAATTGACCAATTATGCATCAAAGAATGATGACCTTGTAAAAAAGGTCGTCGAGGTTGTAAAGGCAAACAATATGGAAGAGAGAGTACTTTTCTCTTCATTCTTGCCGGCTAACCTAATCAAAGCACACAAGCTTCTTCCTCAGGCGCCGGTTGCCATGCTTTGTTTGGAGGGTCCAGCCGGAATACTGACCCGTTCGTTTCTTACGATGAGTCTCTCGCCTGAATATGTCCATCCCTACCTGGCAGAAGTGAGCCGTCAGGTTGTTGAGAAGGAACATCGGCGTGGCAGAAAAGTCAACGTTTGGACAGTCAACAATGATAAGGATATCACCAGCATGCTTGAAGCCGGTGTTGATGGCATTTTCACCGACGATCCCTTAAAAGCGCGACAATTGATGGACGATTTTCGCAAAAAGAGTTGATTTTTCGGCGATTCAAGATATAAATAGATAAAGTTTTCTGTGAGCTGCCTTGAGAAGAAGATTCGTTTCCATTTTCCTGTTGGCCAGTTTTCTATTGAGCCTGGTTCTGCCAGTCTCGATGGTCAACGCTTCTTCAGTGCCGGCAGCGCTTACCCCTGAGCAAAAGGCAAAGATTCTACTCGGAAAGCTCTCTCCGGAACAAAAGGTGGGACAGCTCTTTTTGGTTAATGTCAATGGAACCGATATCTCCGAAACATCGCAGATCTATGATTTGATAAAGAATAAGCACATCGGCGGCGTCATGCTGCTACGCGAGAAGGACAATTTTACCGATAACGAAGCCAACCTTGCTGAAATCCAGTCCTTGATCGGGGGATTGCAGAGCATCGCCTGGGTCATCCCGGGTGAAGGGCAGGATTCGGCTGCTTTAAATCCGACGTATGTTCCTCTCTTTTTGGCCATCGAACAAGAAGGTGATGGATATCCAGCTGATCAGATCTTAAGCGGTATGACTCCGCTCGCAGATGAAATGGCGATCGGTGCCACCTGGCAAATACAAAACGCAGAAGATACCGGCGTCATCCTCGGCAGAGAATTGCGGGCATTAGGATTCAACCTATTGATTGGTCCATCGCTGAATGTCACGGATTCCGTTCAGGTGGTGGGTAATGAAGATCTGGGTGTAAGTGTTTTTGGCGGTGACCCATATTGGGTGGCCGAGATGGCAAAGGCTTACATCCGTGGCATTCACAAGGGTACCAGCGATCAATTGGTGGTGATTGCCAAAGATTTCCCCGGCCGCGGAAGCGCTGATCGCTCAGCAGAGGATGAAGTTGCGACGGTAAGAAAATCGCTGGAGCAGTTAAAGCAGATCGAGCTTGCCCCATTCTTCGCGGTTACAGCGGAAACGACTCCCGTAATAGAACAAGCAGATGGTCTGTTGGTCTCGCACATCCGTTATCAGGGGTTCCAGGGGAACATCCGAGCGACGACGCGACCCATTTCTCTGGATAGCACTGCGCTGGGTCAAATCCTGGCTCTACCAGAGTTCACCGCATGGCGAGATTCCGGCGGGATCATGATCAGCGATGATCTGGGTGTTCCTTCCATTCAAAAGTTCTTTGATCCCACAGGGACTTCTTTTGACGCGCGGCAGGTTGCCAAGAACGCTTTCCTGGCGGGGAACGACCTGCTTTACGTTGGCGATCTTACTTCTTCAGGCGGTGAAGATAATTACACAACGATCACACGCTGCCTGGAACTGTTCTTGCAAAAATACACCGAGGATTCCGCTTTTGCCCAAAGGGTGGATGATTCGGTTCTGCGATTATTGACCTTGAAGTACGAAATCTATCCAAATTTTGATATCTCAAACATCACTCCCGATGCAAGCGATATTGATGATGTTGGCAATGGAGAAGCGGATACTTTCAAGATTGCCAGCTCTGCCGCAACCTTAATCAGCCCGGAGCAGAGCGAGCTCGATTCGATCTTGGTGAATTCTCCGCAATTGGCTGACCGTATTGTTTTCATCTCCGATCTTGTGATCCAGAAACAATGCAGTTCATGTAACGCGACAACGATTTTTTCTGCAGAAGATTTCAGAAATGCTGTGATCAATTTATACGGTCCCAACGGCACAGGGCAAATCCAGGATTATCGATTAAGTGCTTATTCGTTTGATGATCTGAAGAATTTGCTCGATCAGACCGGTGATACAACACAAATCCAGCAGGACCTTTTCTCTGCCAATTGGATCGTTTTATCCTTCCTTGGCGACTCGGGCACTGGAATCGGGCAGCAGGTGATGCGCAGGTTCCTGTCTGAGAAAGCTTCATTGATCCGCGACAAAAAGGTGATCGGGTTTGCTTTCAATGCGCCGTATTATCTGGATGCCACCGATATTTCCAAATTAACGGCGTACTATGGAATTTATGGCAAAACTGAACCGTTTATTGATGTGGCAGCAAGAGTTTTATTCCAGGAGGTGATTCCTGAGGGTAGTCTGCCGGTATCCGTACCGGGAGTGGGTTACGATCTGATCTCAGCGACGCAGCCTGATCCCAGCCAGGTTATCCAATTGATGGTCGATGATGGGGAAGCCCTCGCCGTTACGCCTACATCTGAATATAGCCTGACGCCCATGGTCTATCGCGTTGGCGATATACTCTCGGTTAAGACCGGGGAGATCATTGATCACAACGGACATCCGGTGCCGGATAACACCGTTGTTCGCTTCCTGATCGATACCGGCTCGAACAGTGGAACAGTCGAGACAATCGAGACAGTCACCGTGGATGGTATTGCCCGGATGAATTACCGGATACCGGATACGGGATTGCTTGAGATCAGTGCCCAGGCAGATCCAGCCTTGCTTTCTCAAACTTTGCAACTTGAAATCACGCCGCAGGGCGGTATGCTGACTGCGATCGAACCAACATTGAGTCCAACCGGAACCATTGTTACTGAAAGTGTTACGCCCACACAAGAGTCCTTGCCGACTTCCACACAAATTGTGCATGCAGAAGGATTCGCGACACCGGGTGATTGGCTGCTTTCGACGATAATCATCCTGGGGTTGGCAAGTCTGCTTTTCTGGATCGGTTCAACCAGGATTAATCTAAAATGGGCTGTCAGGTGGGCGGTCTGTGGAGCACTGGCAGGATACCTGGGATTCTTCTATCTGGCATTTAGTCTGCCTGGAAGTATGACGCTGATCTCAAGTCACGGCTCAACGGGAATCGCATTGGTCTGCATCATCGGAGTAATCGTTGGATCGA
>CAYWCH010000108.1:0-8587 GCA_964456715.1 uncultured Anaerolinea sp.
GGCTGCGTCCTGGTCCCCTAGACGATGGGGGCAACGGAGGACATTTTATCATAGCCTTTCACGATTGGTCAAGAAATTGGCGAAAACTCGTCAGGCCAATTCCCAGGGAGATTTCGCAGCGTTTCGTCCCTCCAGGCAGGCGCGGATCGGGTCGGCCAGCTCCGGCAGCAGATCGGCCGCCGCACGCACCAGCCCGAAGCAGCCGCAGACCATCATGTCGCCGTAAGGAGCGGCGAAACACGGCTTTAGCGTTGAGCCGGTCATCACCCCACGCCGCGGACCGGTGACGACGAGGTTGAAATCCTCGTGGTCCATCGGCAGCGGCTCAGCGCAGGTGAGCAGCGCGCCGTGGCCGCGATCTTTATACACGCCCTCGTTGGTGAGGCTGCCCGCGGCGAAATCGCGCAGCAGCGTTTCCAAGTGGGGCAGGTCGAGAAAGCCGCTGTGGTGCTCAAAAACGCCTTCAATCCCGGCGGGTCCGAGCCGGAAGGCGAGGGTGTGCATGTTGCCGATGTTGAGCACCAGGTTGCGCTCGTGGCGCTGAAAGGCCGGGTCCAGGGTGGCGCCGAGCACAGCGGCCGGCGCGGTGTCCATCACCAGCAGAGGGCAGGGCAGACCGGCAGCGCTGTCGGCCACGGCCTGCAGGCGGGTCATCTCAGGCGGGATCCCCTCCGACAGGTAGGCGAAGGCGCTCAGGCGGTTGGTTGCGCGGATGCGCCGGTCGAGATAGTCAAAGCGGAACTTGCGGTCTGAGACGCCAACTGGCGCGTTGCCGTGGTCGAAAACCGCCGCGCAGATTACATCCAGGTCGTCCAGGCGCACGTCGAAGGCGGAGAAGGCTCTGCGCAGCGCGTCCAGGTCAAGGTCGCGCATCTCGATCCGTTCCACGCCTTCCGGCAGGCGGGCGGCTTCGTCCGTGCTGACCACGGTCACGCCCATGGCGCGGACCTCGTCCAGGTCGTCATCGAAGGACCTGGACGCTTCGGGAGTGGCATAGACCTTCGCTCCGGCGCGGAGCGCGTCTTTGACGCCCCAGCCGGAAGGTCCGCCCCCCATCATGCGACCGGTCAGCAGGATGTCTTTATGCCCTTTCGCGGCGCTGTTCAAACGACGCTTCACCATCAGGGTGGGTGAGGGCAGGATCAACTTGTAACTGTTTTCAGGGCTCAGTTCGGTGTTGAAAAGCAGCACATCCTGGGTGCCGGTGCCGACGTCAATGGCGAGGAGTCTCACTGCTTTCGCGATCCTTTCGATCCAGCCCGTAAACACGCGATAGCGGTAGGACTACCATGATGCCGGTGTTGGGTCGGTCAAGTTCGCCAATGAGGCTCTGGGTGGCGTTCAGCACCTTGTCTACCATCTCATCATTGGGGACGATGGTAAAGAGGGTGCGGTTTAGACTTTCTTCAGGTTCCACCAAGTCTTCCAGGCTGGGAATGAGCGGCAGGTCATCCCGCAAAGCAGTCGTAGCTGAAAGACGTTTGAGTCCGGTGCTGGGCAGGATGGTAATGCCGCTCACGCCGGCATCATTCCAGGCAGTAAGCACCTCTTTCAATCGATAAGGATCGTGAAGAACGAACAGGATCATGTACATTATAAAATCTCCTCTTCCGGGGCCTGCTCAATTGTTGAGAGTGGTTCTTCGGGATCGTTGCTCTTTTTATGAGAAAAGGCAGCTCTCAGCATTGGAGGTGTGATCAGTGTGGTGATGAGGATCATTCCAACGATCACTGAAAATAATTCGTCTGAGAGGTAGCCGTTATCAAGGCCAATCTTTGCGATGATCAATCCAACTTCACCACGTGAGACCATTCCGATGCCCAATTGCAGCGATTCCTTGAATGAAAACCGCGAGATCAGTGCTCCACCTCCAGCGCCAATCACCTTGCCCAGTACTGCGATTACTGTAATCAACAGGAGGATCCAAAGCGAATCCGCTCCGATCGAGCGCAGGTTCACTTCCAACCCAATGCCAACAAAAAATACCGGAACAAAGAAGGAATAAGAAAGTGAATGCAGATTGGGTTCGATCATATGTTTTTCAGGGGTACGCGCGAACATCAAGCCCGCAACAAACGTGCCTGTAATTGCTGCCATCCCCCCCAAGAGTTCAGCGGCTACCCCGTAAATGAGCATTACTGAAAGAGCCAGTGTGGTCAGCCCCTGGCTGATGGGGAGTTTGCTTACAGCCCTGATGATCCTTGGCAAAACCCATATGCCAATCACCACAGAAGCCCCCAGGAAAAGGATCATCTTGGCAAAAACGATCAATACTTCAGAAATACTGCTTCCGCCTGAAAGGAAAGCCAGGAATGTGGACAAAATTAAAATGACCAGAACATCATCAAAAACGGCCGCTCCGAGGAGACCGAGGCCGACTTTACTTTTCAACTGCTTGAGTTCAATCAAAACCTGCGCAGAAATGGAGACTGAAGTTGCTCCAAGGGTTAAGCCCAAAAACAGGCTGTGGTTGAAATCCAATCCTGTGAGTTCACCCAGGCCAAGCCCCAAACCGACCGGTAAAACCACACCGAGAACTCCCGCCGTAGCTGCCACCCTGGTGTTTTTCGTGAGGTCTTTGACATTTAATTCAAGACCTGCCAAAAACATAAGCAGCAAAACACCGATCTCACCCAATTCAGAAATCGTAGAGGAAATAGCAGTTCCAGTGATAAATGGCAGGTGCAGCAGGTTGATCAAGGAGGGCCCAAGCAAAACCCCGACCAACATTTCACCAAATACCGATGGTTGATGCAGGCGTGTGCTTAAATATCCGGCTGCCTTGGCAGATAACAGAATTATGACAAGAATAACTGCCAGTTGAAGGAATTCGCTCATTTTGCTAAACCAATATAAAGTTTTTTTATCATTTTACCCGATACCTCGATTAAGGGAATATTATGAATCATGGTTGTCTCGAAAAAACGAGGTCTTCACATAGAATTCGACAAGCCTCCTTTGGCAGCGCGTTAAGTATCTCTGCAGATAAATCAATCAATGAGATTCCGGCTTTGATCTGACGAATCATCCCTGCCATGATTATGGCGATGAGATACTGTTTTTCATCCAATCCGGCGCCGGCAGCGCAAACTTCGAACCATTTATCGGGGATCATTGGCAAACCGTTGATCTCGATGGCGTAGAGCTTGTCATCGGTCATCAGGATGTCGCAGCGCGAATAATCAACCATCCCGGTTGCCGTGAAAGCTTCCTCGGCGAAGCAGCAGAGTTTGTCGCGCAACCCTGTGTCTGTCACGGCTGAAGCGCGGGTATGATGGTTGTCTTTGTCATCGGTCGTGATCAATCGGTGCGGCTTCTTTTTTTTCAATGTGATCTCTGCAGGCATGAGTAAGCGGTGCCCTTGCTTTCCGATCATCGCCACCGTGAATTCACGGAGATCCGGGTGATCACCGAGGTATTCTTCGACGAGAATACCTTCGTAGACCTCCAACAACTCATTCGTTTTCTCAAGCAGCTCAGTTTTGTTGAAAACGATACTGGATTCATCCAAACCACGGCTATTTCCTTCCATATCCGGCTTGAGGATGAAGGGAAAACTGTATGTCTGCAAAAAACCATCCACAATACGTTCAGCGCCCAGCGTGGTTAAAATGCGACAGAATCCCGGTGTGGAAATATCATTGAATTTCCACGTTTCCTTGGTTTCTGATTTTGAGAGTACCCTGGATAATGCAACCGCATCTGAACCGATAAAGGGAACTTTTCGTTCCTGCAGAAATTCATGGATGCTTTGTTGTTCATCATTGCCGTCTGGCAGGAAATAATCAGCCGAATAAACCAGGGCTGGTTGGAGGTGGTCGAGCAATTCGTCCAGTTCGAGAATCGAGCCAACCGTTTGATATTCAGCGTTCAGTCCGATGTCACATAAAGTGGATGCCATGAACGAGAAGCGTTCCTGATCAAGGCTGATCCGGTCAGTGGGTGGGTTGTTGAATATCAGAAGTTTCATTGGCCCACTCCGGGGTAGGCGCCCGTATTCACGTATTCGGTAAGCTCGGTGACGCTCAGGTTATCGATACCCAGTTTATTGATCGTCCTTCCCCGGCGCCAGTAATCGGTCTTGTGGATGATCGAAGAAAGGCGGACGATGGCATCCATGGCCTTTACCGAAACGCCGTATCGCTGCCCCAGGGAGGCAATGGGAACCAGGCTCATGGGTACGTCTTCGAAGATATATCGGTGATTCATGGTTGGAGGTGCCTTGATGCCGTAATATCCCGGCTGGTTGTGGATGGCTTCGTACAAATCTGCACCAGTTGTGTCGTATGCCAGTTTTAGCCATTCCACGGCAGTCCGGGCACGCACCCCAACAGATGAGGCAACCGTCACGCGTTCGCGGTCAAGCGCTTCAAGCACGCGGGCGACTGAAGGCGTTACGCCATCGATATAAAACTGGTAATCGCCATTTGTCGATTCGATTCGTCCGGTGTTCAGAATGGTCAATGCCGGGTGGAAGATTGCCCCCATATTGTTCAGCCCCGTTTGCAGCACATTGCCGCCATCGATGAATTGCGGATAAGCTTCATGTATCTTTTCGAGAACAAGCGGCGTTTTGGTCGCGGGAAGAGCTGCCAGAGGTACAGCTTCTTTGACGCGAAAGATGCGTGATTCAGCGGGCCCATCGGAGCGTGAAGCGTAGATAAAAGTCTCCGATTCAGCGATGATCACTTCCGCCTTGCATTCCTCATCACGCAGCACCTTGGCAAATTCAATTGCGCCGCAGGTCCGCCCGGGGTGGAGGATGACGATCTGCCCGGATTTTAGGTGCGGAGAAACAGATCTGGCGATATCTCCATGCGCTGATGATGGGACGACGAGCATCACCATCGCGGCTTTTTCAAGCGCTTCCTGCATGTTTGAAGTGACACGCTCCAACCGGCAAAATCCTTTGAGTGACTGATCCTGGCTTTCGAGATTGATGCCCCCCAATTCTTTAATGGCAGCAACCCTTTCGGGGGTGCGGTTGTACAGTGTGACGGGAAACCCCATCAAGCTCAGGTGGGCGGCCATGGCTTTCCCTCCGTGACCTGCGCCGATGACTGTGTATTTGGTTTTGCTACTCATATTTTGCTCCTTCTGAACCGGGGCGATCATTCGCCCGATTCGCTCTGCGTTGACGATCGATCAAGCGCGACACACGCGCCATCTACGATCTTTGTCTCGATAATGCCTTTTGCGAATGGATTGCCCTTGAGTTGCGGGGCATCCAGTAAACCACTGGTGACTGCTTTGGTGAGCGTTTTAGGGTCGATCATTGGATCAATACCCTCATTGTTGGCCAAACGGCGTATCCTCTCCAGAAGATCATGTGCTTCTGATATGAGTGAGGTTTTGCGGCGGATGATCCTGGGATCGTTGGTCATATCCGGAGCCCCTCGTAATGAATCTTCGATCACTCTTCTTGCCATGGTGCACGCTTCAATGACATCTTCCGCTTCAGCCGCGTGATGGGCTTCGGTATGGCTGACCACATGGACGATATGCGGCTGCAGCGCCATCTGCAGGTAGACGCTGGCAGAAAGGTGAGCTCTGGCTTCGGCTGCATCAAGCGGGTAACTGAGCAGACCTGTGCGGGTCTGCCTCCAGATCCTGAAATCAGAATAAGCCAGCGGTTCGATCAGTTCAATGATCGCCAGCATTTTTGCCAGATCCATGGAATCTGAAAGACCGGGAGGGCTGTTGAACATGAACTGCGCAATATAGTCCTTCACTCCAAAGGCTCTGGCATTACAGGCTGATAGGTATCCGGCGACCACTGAAACCACGTCAGGGGCATCGCGCATTCCCCAGTGGTGCGGTTCATTCAACTCCACGGGGATATCGCGGTTGCCATACCATTGCATTACCTGCTGGTGCTGCGCAATCGAACCCTCGAGGTCCCATGGACCACGTCCATCCATGCGGTTGAACCAGAACAGGGGTACAGCGCACCAGGCGTTGTGGATGGTTTCAACGTAGACTTCGGCAAGCCGGATGAAATCATCTGTGCCCGTATAGGTTCGCATCAATGGATAATTTCCGCGCCGGCTGGCTGCAAACAAGGCTGAATAATCTTCCGGTGACCTTACCGGAACACCGCCGGCACCTTTGCGCCGGGGATCCTGACGCTCCGGGTGAAAGAAATTCTCCTGAGCGTCCTGGTCGATCCCCAGGGAGATCACATCCAATACTTCTGCCTCTGATATCTTTTCGATCCCGGTAAGGGTGCCTTCCATGGACGGCAAACCGAAATGGTGGCGAAGCAGGGGAATGGGTGTCTTCCAGAGGATCCGATCGATGGTTGAATCTGGAAAATTCCTTAACGGGGCATCCGCAGACAACTTTCCATCAAGATAATCAATCACCTCGCGGTCAGATTCTCCGCCGATGAAAATCTTCTCAAAGAATCCCAGTTTTTCGACTTTTTCAGCGACAGGCGGGGTGCCGCCAAAGGCAAAACGCACTCCACTATTTCGTAATTCATCAGCAGCTTCTGCGAATTCTGCCAGGAGGCGTTCTCCGGTTTCCGGAGATAAGCGGTATGACACACCGACCAGGTCAGCTTTTTCTACTTGTGAAGTATTGATTACCCGATCGATGGAAACAGCCGGACCTAAGAATATTGTGCGCCAACCTGCAGTTTCAGCAAGATGCTGAACCTTGCTTAATCCAGCTATATGCACACATTCGCCCAAAGCGGCGAGTAGCAGGGTCTTTGGCATCTATCCTCCAAACACATAAAGAGCAGTTTGGCTGCTCTCTACTCACTGATGCAAATGGTCAGTGGTCTCTTTGCCGTTGGTCAGTGAATCAGATAGAAAGCTTTTCCAGTATTAATCGAGAATAATGCAGAACCACAATGTTGTTCTGAAGAAGCGTTGGGGGATCCGGAATCCATCTCATTCGGCATCCAATAGTCTTTACCATTATCAAGCGCATTATCCTCTCAACTATTTATAGCATACTTTTTTTGAAAATTTAAAGGATGAACAGAAAACTGACAAATTGCTTGAATAACAGTTACCTTTTTCTGATGAAATCAAGAAGAACTGGAATACACTTAAGGTATACTTTGACAGCGTCCCAAATTCTAAAACGAGGTCTTTATGAGTCTTGATGCGGAAAAATCACGCTGGGAGGAAGGGGTCGTTAAACCCATTTCTCAAAAGTTCAAGGCGAGAAAACCCGAGTTTTTCACACCGTCGGGCATCCCATTGCCAGACGTGGCCATTCCGGGCGATTTTGATTACATGGATAAGTCGGGTTTCCCGGGAGAGTATCCCTTCACGCGCGGTGTGCAGCCGACCATGTATCGCAGCCGTTTTTGGACCATGCGCCAGTATGCAGGCTTTGCCAGCGCCGAAGAATCCAACAAGCGTTACCGTTATTTGCT
This sequence comes from uncultured Anaerolinea sp., assembly GCA_964456715.1. Taxonomy (GTDB): domain Bacteria; phylum Chloroflexota; class Anaerolineae; order Anaerolineales; family Anaerolineaceae; genus UBA6107. The sequence goes on from CAYWCH010000108.1 coordinate 7,394, forward strand.
CGAGCAGGGTCAGACCGGACTCTCGGTGGCTTTTGACCTGCCCACCCAGATCGGCTATGACGCTGATGACCCGATGTCGCTGGGTGAGGTTGGCAAGGTGGGCGTGTCCATCTCTTCACTGAAAGACATGGAGACCCTCTTTGATCAGATCCCGCTTGACAAGGTCTCGACCAGCATGACCATCAACGCGCCTGCAGCGGTGCTGCTGGCAATGTACATTGCCGTAGGCAAGCGCCAGGGCGTGGACTCCAAGCTGCTGCGCGGTACCATCCAGAACGATATCCTCAAAGAATACGTGGCGCGTGGGACGTACATCTTCCCACCGACGCCCTCGCTTCGCTTGATCACCGATATCTTCCAGTTCTGTGAGACCGATGTGCCCAACTGGAATACCATCAGTATTTCGGGTTACCATATCCGCGAGGCCGGTTCCACCGCCGTGCAGGAAGTGGCCTTCACCCTGGCAGATGCCATCGAATACGTCAAGGCGGCCATCTTTGCCGGGTTGGAAGTGGACCACTTTGCATCGCAACTTTCCTTCTTCTTCGCGGCTCACAATGACATCCTCGAAGAAGTGGCCAAATTCCGCGCCGCGCGGCGCCTGTGGGCACAGATCATGCGAGAGCGCTTCGGTGCCAAAGATCCCAAGTCGATGATGCTGCGCTTCCACACACAAACCGGCGGCTCCACGCTAACTGCCCAGCAGCCCGAGAACAACATCGTCCGCGTCACCCTGCAGGCACTGGCCGCCGTAATGGGTGGCACGCAGTCGCTGCATACCAACTCGATGGATGAAGCACTCTGGCTGCCCACCGAAAAATCGGTCCGTACCGCGCTGCGTACCCAGCAGATCATTGCCAATGAATCCGGTATCGCCGACACCATCGATCCGCTGGCCGGGTCATACGTGGTGGAATACCTTACCGACGAGATCGCCTCCCGCGCAATGGACTATATCAAACGCATCGACGATCTGGGCGGCGCGCTCTCGGCCATCGAAAAAGGCTACATGCAAAACGAGATCTCCGATGCAGCGTACAAGGCACAGCTCGCGGTCGAGAAAAAGGAACAGGTAGTGGTGGGTGTCAACGCTTTCCAGATGGAAGAGAAGATGGAACTGGAACGCCTCAAGGTGGATCCCTCCATCGAAACCAACCAGAAGAAACGTCTGGCCGAATTGCGAGATCAACGCGA
>CAYWCH010000109.1:0-8513 GCA_964456715.1 uncultured Anaerolinea sp.
AAAAGCTGCCAAAAGCGCAACTTTCAACATTAAAAACCTGCGCTTTTGGCAAGTTGTTTTTTCATTTTTTTCGTGGCATGATATTGCCTGTAAATATAGAACATTCTTTCTATACAGGAGAGCTCATGCCCAAGAAGACCAATCCATACGACGACCTGGAAAAGCAAATTGAATCACAGACCGACCTGCTGGCGGAGATCGCTGCCGACCCCGACCCCACCAACCGTCTGGAACGCCTGGAGACGTGCAGCCGCGCCCTGCTGAACATTTTGCGCTCGCTCAAGATGCTGCACGAGCTGGCCGGCGCTGCCGAGGACCCCACCGCCCTGCTGCGCAAAGCCCTGGCCGAACTGGAAGCCGAATGGCCCGAACTGCACGGCTGCAAAGAGATGCTGCGCAACGCCGGCGCCGTGACTCCCATGGAGGCAAGCGATGCAGCCGCGTAAACCCGGCACCCTCGACCGCGCTGAACGGGCGGCCCTGCGCCTGCTGCGCGATCTGATCCGCGAGCAGCAGCGCTCCACAACGGCTGTCAAACCCATCCCACCCAAACCCGCTCCGAAGGGACATAAATGAGCGAGCTTGAAAGCGGCATCGTCAAGGCGCTGCAAAGCCCAACGGAGTTCACGCGCTTCATCAGCGGCACGCGTCTGCGCCGCTACCAGAGCGGGGTATGCGAAGCGGTGTGCGAATCCATCCTATGCAACCTCGGGCTCAGCTTCGTGGTGATGTTCCCGCGCCAGTCGGGCAAGAACGAACTGCAGGCCCAGCTTGAGACCTACCTGCTGGCGCTCTTCAGCGATTGCCCGGCCGAGATGGTGAAGATCTCGCCCACCCTCAAGCCCCAGGCGCAGACTGCCATGCGCCGTCTGGAGCGCACCCTCAAGAAGAACCTTTTACTTGGACGCGCTTGGAAGAAGGAGAGCGGCTCGCAATACACGGTGAACCAGGCGCGCATCAGCTTTCTCTCCGGCGCGCCCGAAAGCAGCATAGTCGGCGCCACCGCTTCGCTGCTGCTGGAGGTGGACGAAGCCCAGGACGTGCAGCCCGTCAAATTCGACAAGGACGTCGCCCCCATGACGGCCTCCACCCACGCCACCCGCGTGTTCTGGGGCACGGCCTGGACGAGTTCCTCGCTGCTGGGGCGCGAGCTGCACGCCGCGCTCGATGCCGAGAAGCGCGACGGCAAACGGCGCGTCTTCAAGCTCAACGCCGAGGACGTCGCCGCCGAGGTCCCTGCCTACCGCGAAACGGTCAAAGAGACGATCGCCAAATTGGGGCGCAGCCACCCTCTGGTGCGCACCCAGTACTTCTCTGAAGAGATCGACAGTCTGGGCGGGCTCTTCCCGCCAGATCGTATCATCCGCATGCAGGCTCCCGGCAGCCCCGTCACCGCCTTCGACCCGGAGGGCGTCTACGCGCTGCTGCTCGACGTGGCCGGAGCGGATGAAGGCGTTCGTTCCGCCGAGGGCAGCCTCAACCTGGCCAACCCCGGGCGCGACGCCACCGCCCTCACCATCGTGCAGATCCTCCCCGCCGCAGATGGTGCCCTGCCCGCCTACCGCCCGGTGCTGCGCAAACAATGGATCGGCGCGGCCACGTCCGCGCTGCTGCCCCAGGTGCGCACCCTGGCGCTCGAATGGCGCGCGCAGGCCGTTGTGGTCGATGCCACCGGGGTGGGCGCCGGGCTGGCATCGATGCTCGAGAGCGCCCTGCCCGGCCGGGTGATCCCGTTCACCTTCAACGCCGCGTCAAAATCTGACCTCGGCTGGAATTTCACCGGTCTGGTGGAGGCGGGGCGCTGGCAGGAAGCCATGTACCCGGTCAACTCACCGGGCGAGCAGGTGAAATACCAGCGTGAGTTCTTCCGCCAACTGGCCGCCTGCCAGTTCGAGGTCCAGCCCGGACCGGGGCACACCATGCACTGGAGCGTTCCCGACGGCAGCCGTGATCCGCTCAGCGGTGACCTGCTGCACGACGATTGGGTGCTTTCCGCCGCGCTGGCTTCCGTGCTCGACGGCCGTGACTGGCAATTCAGCCGCGCCCCCGCCCTCATCGTCCAGGGGGTGGATCCGTTGAAGGAAATGGACCGCGGATTCTAATGGTAGGGGCACGATACAAAGTACCCGCCCGGGTATATCGTGCCCCTACGGCACCATCATTTTCAAGGAGGAAAACCATGCTACCCGGAATAGACGTCAGCCATTACCAGGAACTGATCGACTGGTCGAAAGTCAAGGCCAGCGGGGTCAGGTTCGCCATCATCAAAGCCAGTGAGGGGATCGAGTACGTCGATCCGCTGTTCGAAGAAAACTTCAACGGCGCCGTATCTGCCGGCATCATCCCCGGCACCTACCACTTTTACCTGCCGCGCTACGACCCACTCGAGCAGGCGCGCCACTACTGGAGCGTGCTGCGGGACGTAATCGCCAAAAACCCCTGCCTGCCGCCCTGCATCGACCTCGAGACCGCCGGCTCCACCAAATCACAGATGAACAGCGACGTTTCGAGCTTCATGAAGGAGATGCAGCGCCTCGAAGGGCGTGCCGGCATGTTCTACACCTCACCCGGCTTCTGGAGCACCTACCTGCCCGTGCCGGTGCTGAGCCAGTACCGCCTTTCCGTCTCGCAGGTGGACTGGGCCGAAGCCTATCCGCTGTGGGTGGCGCACTACACCACTGGCTGGCCCAGCCAAGTTTACCCCTGGGCAGGCTGGACCTTCTGGCAATTTTCAAGCGCCGGCAAGATCAGTGGTATCCGCACTCGCGTGGACCTCGACTACTTCAACGGCAGCGTGACGGATCTCGAAGCGCTGGCTGCGAGGGGGTGATATGCCTGAAAACCTGCTCACCCGCCTCTTCCGCCCCCACCGGCGCGCCTGTCTGGCTGCTTAGACCGAATCCACCTTCCCAGTGGGGCGCCGCGACGCCGCCAGCGAACTGGACCGCCTCGATTACGACCGCGTCACCCTGCTGAGGCAGGCACTTGAAGCCTGGCGCATCAACCCGCTGGCACGGCGTATCGTTGGTCTCACCTCGCAGTACGTGGTCGGCGGCGGCATCGCCTTTTCGTGCGATCACGCGGCCACGGCCAGTTTTCTCAAGAGCTTCTGGGAGCATCCACTCAACCAACTTCCTGTGCGGCTCTACGAGTGGTGCGACGAACTGACCCGCAGCGGCAACCTCTTTTTGCTGCTAACCACCGACCCCGCCGGTATGACCTACGTGCGCGCCGTGCCCACCCTGCAGGTCAAGACCATCCACAGTCGCGCCAACGACCTCGACCAGGAGACCGCCTACGAGCTACAGCAAAGCAGCAATCTACTGGATACCGTCACCTGGCCGGCGTACGATCCCCGCAGCGGGGAGGCAGAGACCACGGTGATGCTGCACTATGCCATCAACCGCCCCGTCGGCGGTCAGTGGGGCGAATCGGATCTGGTGCCGCTGCTGCGCTGGCTGAGCCGGTATGCGAGCTGGCTCGAAGACCGTGCCCGCCTCAATCGCTTCCGCACCGCCTTCCTCTACGTGGTCAAGGCACGTTTCAGCAACGAGGCCGAACGGCGCGCCCGGCAATCGGCACTCAATGCTGCTCCGCCCTCGCCCGGCTCCATTCTCGTCACCGATGAGGGGGAAAGCTGGGAAATGCTCAACCCCGAACTGGCCTCCGACGAGGCCGGCACCGATGGGCTGGCACTCAAAAAAATGATCTGCGCCGGGGCGGGCATTCCCCTCCACTTCCTCGCCGAGCCCGAAGGCTCCACCCGCACCACCGCCGAGGCCGCCGGAGGCCCCACCTACCGCCACTTCGAACAGCGGCAAAAATTCTTCATGTGGGTGCTCTCCGACCTGCTCAAGGCGGTGGTGACCCGGCGCGCCCGGGTGGATGGACGGGTCTCCCACCGTGCCGCGATCACCCTGCACGGCGCTGACATCTCCGCCCGCGACAATGTCTCACTGGCCATGGCCTCGAACAACGTCCTGCCGGCGCTGCGTGAACTGCGCGACCGCAGGTTGATCGACGACACCGAAATGCTGCGCTTGGCTTACCGCTTCTGCGGCGAGACCGTCGACGTGGAGGAGATGCTGGCGCGCGGTCGGGCGGCTGAACCCACCGCATCGAAATCCGCAGGCATCAAACAGGAAGCGCAGCCGGTCAAGGTGGACCCGGCCACCGGTGAGGAAACCACCAATCAAACAGGAGATTCATTGTGAAAGAGAAGAAAGGAGAAACCACGCAACGTATCCATCTTGCGGGTAAATCCAAATGGAACGCAGAAATACCGCTACACATCCTGGCCATCAGTGCCGGCAGCGGCAACGGCTGGGACTTCGATGAGGCCGTGCTGCGCGACTCTCTGCCGCTGTGGCAGGGGACGGAATGCTTCATCGACCATTCGTGGAGCGAACGGTCCGTGCGCGACTTGGCCGGCATCTGCACCAATCCGGTCTGGCAGGCAGAAGCTCAGGGCATTGGCCTCAGCCTCACCCCATCGGGTCCGGCCGCGGAACTGCTCACTGAGCTTTCAGCGGAGATGTGTTCCGGCCGCGAACCCCTGCCCGATGTCGGCTTTTCGGCCGATCTGCTCTTCAGCGCCAGCGGCAGCCACGTGGACCGCATTCTGCGCGTCTTTTCGGTGGACCTGGTGGTGCACCCGGCGCGCGGCGGTAAATTCAATCCCATTCAACCAGAAAAGGAGATCGAAAACATGGAAGAAGTGCAAACCAGCTTGAGCCAGGGCAACGCCCCGGTAACAAAAGACGAAGGTGCCGGTCAGCGCGACCAGATGTGCACCTGCCTGCTTGAAACCTCGCTGCAAGCCGCCAGCCTGTCCGATCCCATCAGCGAGCGTATCCGCGGCCAGTTCAACGGACGCAGTTTCAGCGCCGATGAATTGACAAAAGCCATCTCTGACGCACGCCAGTTGATGAGCGACCTGAATGCCGGCGCGCTCATCCAGGGCGCGGGGCGCATCAGCGACATGGTCAGCTCGGAGGACCAGATCAGCGCCGCCCTGCACGACCTGCTCGGAGCCAAACGCCCCGCCGGGATGGAATCCGTGCAACCCGCCAGGTTGAGCGGCATCCGCGAGTTCTACACCCGCATGACCGGTGACTTTGATTTCCACGGCGGTTACGATCGCAGCCGCGCCCAGTTTGCCGCCACCACCGATCTCCCCGGCCTGCTCAAGAACGCCATGAACAAGCTCATCGTCGCCCGCTGGGAAGAACTCGGCCGCTCCGGGTATCGCTGGTGGGAGCCGGTGGTGCAGGTGGAGCACTTCAATAACCTGCAGGATATCACCGGCGTTCTGGTCGGTGAAGTGACCGTGCTGCCCTCGGTTTCAGAAGGTGATCCATACACCGAGCTCGACGTGGTCGACTGCAGCGAGACCGGAACCTGGGGCAAGTACGGCGGTTACGTTGGTCTCACTCTCGAAATGTTCGAGCGCGACGAGACCCACAAACTGCGCCAGTATCCTAATAAGCTGGCCTCAGCCGCGCTGCGTCGCATCTCTGCGCTGGTGGGGGCCATCTTCACCGCCAACAGCGGGGTAGGACCGACCATGGCCGATACCTACAACGTCTTCAACTCCGCCCATCACGCCAACCTGGGCACAGCAGCCCTCAGCGCTGCCGCCTGGGAAGCCGCCGGCAAGGCCATTTACAGCCAGTCCATGGCCATCCCAAGCGGCGGCACCGCACCCAAGCTCGCCCTGGACGCGAAGTACCTGCTGGTGCCGCGCGATCTGCGCCTCACCGGCATGCAGATCCTATACCCCAGCTTCGCCCACGAAGCCAACATCTTCTCAGAGAACATGCAAAAAGGACAGATGGGCGACGTCATCACTGTGCCCGAGTTCAGCGATGCCACCGACTGGGCGGCCGTTGCCGATCCGCGCCTGGCGCCGGGCATCATCCTCGGCGAACGCTTCGGGGTGCTGCCCGAGATCATCATCGCCGATGGCGAGACCAACGGCGCGCTCTTCACCAATGACGAGATCCGCATGAAGGTGCGCCACTGGGTCAGCGTTTTCGTTGCCGATCATCGCCCGCTCTACAAGGCCAACGTGGCGTAACGTCATCTTGTAGGGGCGTATTGCCATACGCCCCTACCTCCCAACCAACCGCTGTAAGGGCACGGCGTGCCGTGCCCCAACAAAACAGGAGAATCTCATGTCTTTTCTCGACCAACTCAAAAAGATCGTCCGTTCGCGCAAGTTTTGGGTGTTGATCGCCGCGCTGCTGGCGACTGTTGCCGCCTATGTATCAGGCAATATCGACATGTGGCAGGCGCTGCAGGCCGCTGTCGCCGCCCTGGCTGTCTATTCCACCGGCGTCGCCATCGAGGACAACGGAAATGCCTCAAAAAGCGCATCCTGATCTCCTCCTCGCGCAAACCCTGGCTGCACCTTTCACTCCTCGCAGCCAGGGGACGCCTTTATCCATGCGGCTTCTGCCCGAAGGCGGCATGGTCGTCATCGCGGCGGACGGGCGCAAGTTGTGGTTCAGCGCGGACGAGGTCAACGCTGCCCGCGAAAAACTGGCGCAGCCAGCCAAACCCGTCAAAAGCTGCCTGCCGCCGGTGAAACTGGCCAAATCGCCAGAGCCCGGACCTGCCGCCAACAAAGGCATGCCCCTCTGCGCTGCCATTGCCGATAATCTCAAGGTGGACCATGATCACCCTCACCGCACTTAACCCACGCGTCCTACAGGCGCTGCAAGACCCCGCCGGCAAGCGCTACGATGAATCCACCCTGGCTGAAGCCATGCGTCAGGTGCTCGACCTCATCAACCAGAGCCTGCCCAATATCGTCACCCGCGATTTCACCGTCACCACGGGCGGCCGCTCCCAGACGCTGACCGGGTTGGAAAACTGCCTGTACTTGATCAGCCTGTGCGTCAACCCCACAGAGGGTTCGTCCGAACTGGAACCGGAAATCGGCTTCTCTTACCGCTTTCAAAACGGCGTGCCTACCCTCTATTTTCCTGGGATCAACTACCCGCAGGTCGGAGATGTACTGCGCGTCACCTGTGCCCTGCCGCACATCCTGTCCGGGTTGGACGATGTAATCGAAACCACCCTGCCCCCTGCCTGCGTGAACGCGTTGGTGGACGGCGCGGCTGGTCAAGCGTGCCTGATGCGCGCCGCCAACCTCAGCGAAGCCTACGGCACCCGCACGGGGGAAGTGACGCGCTTGCTCGACTTGAGCCGTACCCTGATGGAGCGATTCGATCAAAGCCAGAGCCAGTTCAAGACCCTGCAGACTTTTGGTTTCCCGCCCGGTTTCGCCCTGGACGCTGACGACCACCAGTCCGGGAGGCACTAAATGAGCGCTCCCGTCATCGGGCAAGATTGCCACATCACCCTCACCTACGTAGAAGTCAACGACGGTCTGCCCTACGGCTTCCTCGTTGAAGCGGACGAAAAAGGCACCCGTCCCGGCGGTGTGCAGATCACCCACGAGGTTGACAGCGCCGGCACCACTCGTCTGTGGCTCTACTTCGATGTGCTGCTCTCGGACCGCTCAATCAACCCCGATGGATCTGCCCACACCGTCACTCGCGCTGCCGATTACGCCCTGCTGTTGCAATACCTGGGCAAAATGGATGGGCTCATGCTCGATACTCCCATCGGTTCGTTCCTAAACCTGGGCGCGGTGGGCTGGACGGCAGACGAACGCCACCTGCCAAAGAGCTCGGTTGTCAAATGTCAGGTCAACAATATCGGTGTTTACTGGCCTCCGGTCGATTCAGCCACTCTCGAACATTGCATCTGGGACGGCTCCCTCACCTGGAGCACATCGTATTGGCGCTAGCTCCGCGGTAGCAATCCCCAACCAAAATTACACAGTAAAAGATGAAAGGAATGTCAAGTGATCTACCCCCTATCTACTCAAGTTACGGCCGGCCAGCCCACCGCCGCAGCCCATTACAACAATCTCCGCGCTGACGCGTTATACCTGGGCAACGACAGCGCTGACTCCAAATCCCTGGCGGGGTTCCTGAACCGCCACGCCGAATTCATGAGCCTGGAGGTGCTCAACTCCACACGCCTGCGCGTCCCCTTCTCCATCAACCAACCCCCCACCCTGATGATCAATGGTTGCCTGCTTCAGGCCTCGGCCAACGTCGATCTGGCTTCCAACCAGTTCAGCGGCAGCGCGGCTACCTGGTACGTTTTCGCGGTCCGTTCCGCAGAATCAACCACCTTCACCCTCGCAGTAAATACCAGCTCCGCTGAGGCCACCGATCAACGCCTGATCGGTGAAGCTGTATGGGATGGTTCAGCAATCACAACGGTCACCTGCTATTTCACGCCGGCCGCACGACTCGCCTCTGCCGATTACGATTCCGGATGGTTCGGGGTCAGCTACAACACCACTTACACCAAGGCTCACGGTTTAGGTCAAACTCCGCGCCAGGTCATCCTGTTCTGGTCCGCTTCATCCACCGGTGCTTCTGAGAACATACCGGTCACCTCAGTCGGTAACAACAGCAACGGCTTTCCGG